>JAGNTI010000043.1:8340-9570 GCA_017987615.1 Sediminibacterium sp.
TGATATCCAGGAAGTTTTAAAGTAATAGGGGCCCATTCTTTGTAGAAGACTGTTCTTTTAACGGTTGATTCTTTAAAGCCTGGTAAGTTGGGTGCCGAAATAAATTCAAAAGCACCACAGGTTTCATATTTGTTGTCGGTAACATTAAAAACCTTGACCATAAATTTTGGTTGCTCCCAATCTTGATGACCAGCAGGGTTTTCAAATACAACTGCGTAATTATAAATGATACTATAATCACCCTCCGTAGAAGGGACTGTAAAAGTGTAGGAAACCCCTTGTGCCTCTGCTTGGGTTTGATCGTTTCCAAGTTTTAACGAATAGCCGCTACCATTGGGGCAACTAGTAGGAAAGCCACCATAATAGTCTTTGGCGGTAGTACCCGGAAAGTTGGTGATGATGGTATGTTTGCCGTCTTGTGGGCTTCCAAGTATCATATTTAAGGCCCCATTGGAGCGCGCAATAGAACCGTCATAAGCGTCCCAACTACCTAAATTACCAGTTTCGAAGCCAATATTGGGTGGGCAGCCCTGACCTAATACCTGAAATACCCCCATAAATAGAGATAAACAACTCAATAATAAGTAGGTACGGGCGGTTAACATACCTTGTAAATGTCGGGAAAATAAATGGCAATTGGTAAGGAAATGGCATGAAAAAGCCCCAAAAATAGGTGTTTGGGGCTTTGTGAACCGGATTGGATTCGAACCAATGACCTACTGCTTAGAAGGCAGTTGCTCTATCCAGCTGAGCTACCGGTCCTTAATAGAGTGGCGCAAAATAAAGAAAAAATGGCCATAATTTCAAAAGAATTCATGGTATTCCTAAGGAGCCCAATTAGTTGTGTCCGTTTTTTTAAAAGTCTTTACTTTGCATCAAACGAATGCTTGTGAGTTACAATTATTTGCCATTAGACCAAAAATGGCTCCATTTTAGCCAGGTAAAAAATTTATTAACGCATGATCAGGATGTGTCCATCACTTTTGATGCGCATGATCAAATAATCAAATGCCGCGAATTTTTGGATCAAAAAATGGCCCAAAAAGATAAAAATTATTACGGCATTAACACGGGTTTTGGTTTTTTACAAAACATTACCATCGACGATTCTCAAATTGAACAACTTCAATACAATTTAATTGTTTCACATGCCTGCGGACTTGGTGAGCAGGTGCCGGAGCCGATTGTGAAACTCATGCTCATGCTTAAAATTAAGTCGTTGAGTTATGG
>JAGNTI010000198.1 GCA_017987615.1 Sediminibacterium sp.
CCAAAAATTTGTTCGAAATTTTGTTTGACCAAATTTTTTACTTCTTGCATAGGCACTTCTCTACCTAATTCTTTTTGCAAAGACGTAACCTGCTTATCAGGTATTCCGCAAGGAACAATATTATTAAAATAAGACAAGTCAGTATTTACATTAAGCGCAAATCCATGCATGGTAATCCAACGGCTACATTTAATGCCCATCGCACAAATTTTACGCGCTAATTTTTTATTGTCAGGATCCAACCAAACGCCCGTTTCGCCCGCACTTCTTCCAGCAGCAATACCATAATGAGCAAGTGTTTGAATAATCACTTCTTCTAAACTTCGGAGGTACCAACCTAAATCAGTTTTAAACTTTTCTAAATCTAGTATGGGATAACCCACCAGTTGCTCCGGTCCATGAAAAGTGATATCTCCTCCTCTATTGATATGAAAATAATCGATGCCATTGGCTTCCATAAAAGCAGTTGTCATAAGCACATTGGCCGCATTACCGTTTTTACCAAGCGTGTACACAGGCGGATGCTCTACAAATAACAAATGATTTTTGGTAGGCCAATCCTGCACCGGTATTTCATTTTGATTACGGTAACTGGCTTTAATAGCCGAATTGTCACTCAACAAAGACTCTTGGTAGGCCCAAACCTCTTTGTACTTGCGGTTACCCAAGTCCTCAAAAAAAACTTCCTGCTGCATTGTACAAAAGTAGGAAGGTTTGGGGCTATTTTTGCAACTATGGAACCGGATATTGATTTATTTAATGAAGAAGGTGCAGAAACCCTCTACGAAAGAAAAACTTTTGTCATAGACAAAGGGCAGGAACCCTTTCGTATCGACAAATGGGTGCAAACGCATATGGAAGGTGCCACCAGAAGTAAGGTTCAACAAAGTATCGAAGCTGGATTTTTAACCGTCAACGGAAAAAATGTAAAAAGTAACTATAAGGTAAGACCCGGCGACGAGATCCTAATCATGAGTCTGGTAAATCCAGAAACGCATGTTTTAAAAGCAGAAGACATCCCACTGAATATTGTTTTTGAAGATGACGCAGTTATGGTCATTAATAAACCACCAAACATGGTGGTGCATCCAGGTGTTGGCAATTATACAGGCACATTACTTAATGGCGTTGCGTATCACATGCAACAACAAAATCCAAACATAGACGAACAATCTTTACCACGTTTTGGTCTTGTGCACCGCATCGATAAAAATACAACAGGTTTAATTGTACTTGCAAAAACTGCAGAAGCAGCAGCACATTTAGCAAAGCAGTTTTTTAACCATACCGTAGAAAGAAAATACACGGCGCTTGTATGGGGTGATGTAACAGAAGATTCCGGAACCATTGTTGCAAATATTGCGCGTCACAAACAAAATAGAAAAACTTTTGACGCCTACCCCGAAGGTGATATTGGCAAACACGCCATTACACACTATAGCGTTATAGAAAGATTCAATTATGTAACTCTCATTAGTTGTGTGTTAGAAACCGGTCGTACGCACCAAATTAGGGTGCACTTAAAACATATTGGCCATACTTTATTTAATGACCACGAATACGGCGGAGACCGCATATTAAAAGGCACTATTTATACAAAGTACAAACAGTTTGTAGACAATTGTTTTGACGCCTGTCCAAGGTGCGCGCTGCATGCTACGACACTTGGATTTGTACATCCCACCACCAACGAGTTTATCAAATTTGAAGCAGCTATACCTGACGATATGTTAGCCGCAGTTCAAAAATGGAGCGGGTATGTACAAAATAAAACACGCACCGAATAGTGCGTGTTTTATAAAAGATATCAATAAATAATTTTTACTTCTTTACCGCTGCTTTTTGTAATGCACTTAATGGAGCAATGTATAAGCTACGGCCATGCGTACCCAGTATAATTTCATTATCACGTGGATGCACTGCAATGTCATGTACAGGTACACTTGCAGGAAGTCCTTTGTTCCACATCATAGAACTATTACCAGCATCCACACTTACATAAAGTCCACCATCGGTTCCAACATATAAAATGTTTTCATTGGCAACGTCTTCTTTAATAACGTTTACAGGCTCCATAGGAAGGTCTTTCATAATTTGCTTCCATGTAGCGCCATAATCATCTGAACGGTATACATAGGCGTTAAAATGATCATTACGGTAGCCATTTAGGGTAACATATACACGGGCTTCATTAAAAGCACTCGCTACTACCCTGCTAACATACAATCCTTTTGGCAAGCCTTTATTCAATACAGAAAAAGTATACCCGCCATCTTTTGTAACTTGTACATTTCCATCATCAGAACCAACATAAATAAGGCCAAATTTGATAGGGCTTTCACTCATGGTTGCAAGCGTTCCAAATGGAACATCTCCTTGCGCCGGATTGGTTGTTAAATCAGCACTTAAGGTTACTAAACTATCGCCTCTATTAAATGAACGGTGAAATTTATTACTTCCATAATAAAACACATCTTGATTGTGTCTACTAAGTAAGATGGGAGTTTGCCAGTTGTAACGTAGTGCTGTTTCACCTAAGTCACGAGAAGGTCTTACTGACTTCCTTTCTTTGGTTAGTAAATTTTGACGAGAGTAAGCACCAAATTGAGAACCACTATAAATGGTTTTGTTATCTCTAAAATCTACCTGCACTTGCATACCATCTCCCCCATTAATTCCTGTAAATGGATTGTGACCACTATCATACCAATCATAATTTTCTTTGGTTAAACTTGAACCATACCAAGTTCCATTGTCCTGAAGTCCACCATAAACATTGTATGGCTTAGCCATATCAAAAGCAATATTATAAAACTGACCAACAGCAGGTGTATTGGCCTTAAACCAATGCGCACCATCATCGTAAGTAATATTACAACCGCCATCATTGCCAATAATCATATGACTATCACGCTTGCCATTCATCCAAACATAGTGATGATCTGCGTGTACATTTTCTTTGCCAATTTCTTTGAACGTTTTTCCGCCATCGGTGCTTAATACAACACCCAC
>JAGNTI010000199.1 GCA_017987615.1 Sediminibacterium sp.
ATTAAAAGAAGTGGTAGTGCTGGGTAAATTTTTAAATAGCGATTCTTTATGGGCTGCACAAATTGCTCAAGTGGACATTACGCCACAGGCAATTTTTGAACTTGTACCCGTAATTGGTGATCATATTATCACGTTAGGAAAACCTACCGATTTAGAGCAAAAGTTTTTGCGTTTGCAAACTTTTTATAAGCAGGCATGGATGCAAAAAGGCGTTCGTTTTTATGAACGTATTGATATCCGTTACAAAGACCAAGTAGTAGCGATCAAACAAGGTACTGCAAAAGCCCAAATCGACTCGGCACAATCGGCACTTTTAATTCAGGGACTCATGGCCCAGCCTGCACTTGACGCTGCTGCCGCCGCAGATTCGGTAGCCGCAAAAGCAGCAGCTGCAGCAGCAATACAACCAACTGCAAAAGTTACTGTCAAAGTTGTTGACACTGTGAAACAAAAAGCAGTTCTCAAACCGGTTATTAACATTAACAATAAAACTAAAATAGCTCCGTTAAACAATAAGGCTAAACAGAATTCTAAAACAACGAAAAAATCGAACAACTAAAACACACCGTTATGCATCACAATGAAGCACCGATCATTGTAGGTCTAGACATTGGAACTACTAAGATTGCCGCCATCGCCGGCCGTAAAAATGAGTTTGGAAAATTAGAAATCCTAGGTTTTGGACGCGCCAATTCAAGTGGCGTTCAGCACGGACAGGTTTTAAACATTGACCAAACCATCAAAGCCATTCAGCAGGCTTTAGAAAATTGCTACGAAAGTAACCCAGAGTTAGAAGTAAGTGAAGTGTACGTGGGTATTGCAGGTCATCACATTAAAAGCTTGCAAACACGTGGCGATATTGTTAGACAAGATCCGGATACCGAAATTATGCGTTCGGAAATCGAATTCTTGATCAACAACCAACGTAAAACATTTATTCCTGCAGGAGATCAAATCATTGATGTGATTCCACAAGATTTCCATGTAGACAATAACCAAAATATTAAAGATCCAGTAGGGTACAACGGTGTTAAAGTAGGTGCCAATTTTCATATTATTACTGGAGATAGAAATGCCATCCGTAACATTAACAGAGCCGTAGAAAGAAGTGGCTTGAGCACCAAAGATTTGGTGTTACAACCACTAGCTTCTGCAAGTGCTGTAATGAGCGATATTGATATGGAAGCCGGTGTAGCAATCCTCGATATTGGTGGTGGTACTTCAGATTTAGCGGTTTTTAATGACGGTATTTTAAAGCATACCGCGGTGATTCCTTTTGGTGGCGAAAACATTACACACGATATCCGTATGGGTCTCGGTGTATTAAAAAGCCAAGCAGAAGCATTAAAAGTACAATTTGGTAGTGCACTTGCTGATGAGGCACAAGCCAATGCGTACATCACGATTCCTGGATTAAAGGGCATGCCTGCCAAAGAAATTAGTGTTAAAAATTTAGCACAAATTATTCAAGCGCGCATGAGTGAGATTTTAGATTTTGTTACCTATCATATTAAGCAAGTAGGTCTTGATACCCGCTTATTAAATGGTGGTATCATTTTAACAGGAGGTGGTTCTCAATTAAAGCACCTTATTCAATTAACAGAGTACACAACAGGGTTAAATGCAAGAATTGGTTTGCCAAACGAGCATTTAGCACCCAATCATATAGATGAACTCAAGAAGCCAATGTATGCTACTTGTTTAGGTCTTATCTTAAAAGGTTACGCCGATTATGACATGAAGCACAAAGAGTTTACTGAAACATTTAAACGTGTTGAAGTGCCTCGTGCTTTAAAAACAATTACTCCAGAGCCAGTAGTAGCGCCAGTTGTAGGCGAAGCTACACCGGAAAAAGCGCCTAAGCCAGTTAATGTTGAAGGTCGTGTTAAATTCTGGGAGAAATTTAAAAACAACTTAATCGATTTATTTAAAGAGGAAGACGAACTCTTAAATAAATAAAAACGAACCCTTAACGATACCCATTTCATTCTAATTTTCTAAACTCGTTTATATGATTCACTTCGATCTTCCTAAACAAAAATCTTCTATCATAAAAGTACTTGGTGTTGGTGGAGGCGGAAGCAACGCAGTTAACTTCATGTTTGATCAAAATATTGAAGGTGTTGATTTCATTATTTGTAACACAGACGCCAAAGCCATTGAGCAAAGTCGCATTCCCAATAAAATTCAGTTAGGACCACACCTTACACAAGGTTTAGGTGCGGGCGCAAATCCTGAAGTAGGTAAATTAGCTACCGAAGAATCGCTTGAAGAAATCAAGCGCATTTTAGAAGTGAATACTAAAATGGCTTTTATTACTGTGGGTATGGGTGGCGGAACCGGTACTGGTGGCGCACCTATCATTGCACAAATTTGTAAAGACTTAGGCATTTTAACAGTGGGTATTGTTACAACGCCTTTTGGTTTTGAAGGTCCACGTCGTTTGCAACAAGCACAAGAAGGTATCGAGCAGTTAAAGCCGCACGTAGACACGCTTCTAGTGATTAGCAACGATAAATTACGTATGCAATACGGTAATTTAAAAATGAAAGAAGCATTTGGTAAAGCAGATAATGTATTAGCAACTGCCGCTAAATGTATCACCGATATTATTAATAGTAGAGGTCATATCATTGTTGACTTTGCGGACGTTTGCACCGTAATGAAAAATGGTGGCGTAGCCATTTTAGGTAAAGCAGAAGTAGAAGGTGAGAATAGAGCACAACTTGCTATCGAAGAAGCTATTGCTTCTCCATTATTAAACGATAGTGATATCAAAGGTGCAAAATGGATATTAATTAATATCAATAGTGCTGAAGGTGATTACGAGTGCACCATGGATGAATTAGAAATTATCAATAACCACTTACGTATGCAAGCCGGAGAAGATACGGATGTAATTGTAGGTATGGGTTATGATAATACACTCGATAAAAAAATTGGCATCACACTTGTAGCAACTGGTTTCGAACATAAAGATCCATTTGCTAAAAGTCCAGTGA
>JAGNTI010000044.1 GCA_017987615.1 Sediminibacterium sp.
TTTCAACTGACGAAGTATATGGAAGCTTAGGCAAAGAAGGTTTGTTTAAAGAAACAACGCCTTACGATCCAAACTCACCATACTCTGCAAGTAAAGCAGCGAGTGATCATTTTGTGCGTGCCTACGGTGAAACCTATCACTTACCCATTGTGGTTTCTAACTGTTCTAACAATTACGGCCCTAACCATTTTCCTGAAAAATTAATTCCTTTATTCATTCATAATATCATCAATAAAAAAGCGCTTCCGGTATACGGAGATGGCCTCTACACACGTGATTGGCTGTATGTCATTGATCATGCGCGCGCTATTGATTTGATATTTCATGAAGGTAAAAAAGGAGACACCTACAATATTGGTGGCTTTAATGAGTGGACAAATATTGACCTTGTTAAATTACTCTGTGCTCAAATGGATGAAAAATTAGGTCGTGCAAAAGGAGAGAGCGAACAGCTCATTACCTATGTAAAAGACCGTCCAGGACATGATCGCCGTTACGCGATTGATGCAACAAAATTAAATAAAGAATTGGGATGGAGCCCATCGGTTACTTTTGAACAAGGACTTGCTGCAACCATCGATTGGTATTTGCAAAACACCGCTTGGTTAGAAAATGTAACAAGCGGCACCTACCAAACTTACTATAACCAAATGTATACGAACAGATAATGAGAATTGAGCAAACGCCATTAGTTGATTGTTTTATCGTTCATGAAAAAGTGCATGGCGATGCAAGAGGTTATTTTATAGAAACGTTCAATCAGCGTGATTTTAATGCAGCTTCAGGCCTCGATATTTTGTTTGTTCAAGACAACCAATCAAGGTCTAGTAAGGGTGTATTAAGAGGGCTTCATATGCAAAGAGGCGCATCCGCACAAGCAAAGCTGGTAAGGGTTTTAGAAGGATCGGTACTTGATATTGCCGTTGATTTAAGAAAAGGTTCTCCTAGTTTTGGACAACATTACGCCATTGAATTAACTGCCGATAACCACAAACAATTTTTTGTACCTGCAGGATTTGCGCACGGTTTTGTGGTGCTCAGTGATGCAGCTACTTTCTTTTACAAGGTGGATAAATTTTATGAGCCTGGTAACGAAGTGGGTATCATGTACAACGACAAGGATTTAAACATCGACTGGAAATTAGCAGACAGTGAAATTATATTGTCTGAAAAAGATAAAACACTCGGAAGCTTTGCAGACTATGCAGCTTCTTTATAAATTAAATAGTACATCATGAAAGGTATCATATTAGCAGGTGGATCAGGCACAAGACTCTATCCAATTACAAAAGGAATTAGTAAGCAGTTAATGCCTATCTATGATAAGCCTATGATATATTATCCGCTATCTATTTTAATGTTAGCGGGCATTAAAGAAATTTTAATTATTACTACACCTGAAGACAGTGTGCAGTTTCAGCGTTTGCTAGAAGATGGTTCTGAACTAGGTTGTAAATTTTCTTACGCGGTTCAGGAAAAACCAAATGGCCTTGCACAAGCTTTTGTTATTGGTGCTGATTTTATTGGTAACGATAAAGTGGCGCTAGTACTTGGTGATAATATTTTTTATGGCGCCGGCTTTAGTAAGCTCGTGCAATCATTTAACAACATTGAGGGTGCTGCCGTATTTGCATACGAAGTAAATGATCCAGAGCGTTATGGTGTGGTTGAATTTGACGAAAACAAAAAAGCTATTTCTATCGAAGAAAAACCTACGCAGCCAAAATCAAATTATGCGGTGCCAGGTTTATATTTTTATGACAATGACGTTGTAGAAATTGCAAAAAATATTGAGCCTTCTGCTAGGGGCGAATATGAAATCACTACGGTTAATAACGAATATTTACAAAGAGGCACTTTACAAGTGGGTATCATGAACCGTGGTACTGCTTGGCTTGATACAGGCACTTTTGACTCTTTAAGTGACGCTTGCGAGTTTGTAAGGGTTATTGAAAAGCGCCAAAGCCAAAAAATAGGCTGTATTGAAGAAGTTGCTTACCGAATGGGCTTTATTGACCGTGACCAGCTCTTAAAACTGGCTGCCAAGTACGAGAAAAGTGGCTACGGACAGTACTTAAAAGGAATAAAAGGATAGTTTAAACAAATTGCCGGACTTGTTGTTATAAGGGCATGGATGCATTTACCATTAAAGATTTAGAGAACCTTTCAGGGATTAAAGCCCATACCATTCGTATATGGGAACAGCGGTATAATTTCTTGAATCCTTCAAGAACGGATACCAATATCCGCTATTATTCCAATGAAGAGCTTATCACGCTTTTAAATATTGCCCTACTTAACAAGTATGGTTATAAAATATCTCACATCGATAAGATGGAGCCTATCGAAATGAAGGAAAGAATTCTTTCATTAACCCAATCAGAAGCGCAACTTGAAAGAATTGTAAATGAACTAATTGAGTGCATGGTGGATCTTCGTATCGAAGATTTTGAATCGGTACTTGATTTTCAAATTGCAAGTAAGGGTATCGAAAAAACAATTACACAAATTATTTTCCCATTCCTCGAAAGAATAGGTATACTGTGGGTTACAAGCCGTGTTAATCCAGCGCAGGAGCACCTTGTAACCAATATTATTAGACAAAAATTAATTGTAGGAATCGAAAAAACTGTGCCAACATTACAAGCAAGTGCAACCGCACTTTTATTTTTACCAGAGGGTGAACACCATGAGCTTGGTATTTTATTCATGTATTATTTATTAAAAAGTCGCGGCGTAAAAGTGTTGTACTTAGGTGCCAATGTTCCTATGCGTGACGTTGTGTATGTTGCTGATTTAAAAGGACCTTCATTCTTATATACCCACCTCACATCGGTGGCTAGCAACTTTAATTTTGAGAAGTTTTTAGGTAAAGTAGGCGCTACCATGTCTAATTACTCGGTGGTTGTTTCTGGATTATTAACCCAGAGTTACAAAAAAACTATTCCTGCTAACGTTAATTTAAAGCGTTCATTACCCGAAGTGATGGACTATTTGGGTAAGATAGCTTAGTCAAAAAACACTAATTTAACCAACCATATTACGTAAGGAGCTGATTTTCAGCTCCTTATTTGTTTAATATTTATTTAAAAAAATTAAACAAAATTGATTGCGGGAACCTTTTCTTTGTTTAACTTTGATTTTATAAAAATTAAACAAAATGTCTACCCCCGAATTCAACGAACTCATCATCAACAACACGACATTTCTAAAGCCTTTCGCTTTTACGCTTACTCGTGATAACGAGTCAGCGAAAGATTTGGTGCAGGAAACACTGTTTAGAGCACTTGCCAATAGGGACAAATACAATGTAGGCACCAATATTAAAGCTTGGTTGTATACGATTATGCGTAACATCTTTATCAATGATTACCGCAAAAAATCTAAGCAAGCCACTGTTTTTGATAATACACCCAACGATTTTTTAATCGACAACAACCAAACATCTGTTAGTAATGAAGCGGTTGCAAAACTTAATTTAAAAGAAGTACAAGAAGCCATTCATAGCTTACCTATCATTTTTAAAAATCCTTTTCTGTTATATTTTGATGGGTATAAATACCATGAAATTGCTGATATGTTAAATGAGCCGCTCGGTACCATCAAAAGCAGAATTCACTTTGCGCGTAAGCTGCTAAAAAATCAGTTGCACCGCTACTAATTTTTGCTTAATTTCATTGGACTTTGAAACAATCCGTTATTATTATTGGAAGCGGCTTTGCCGGCTTGTCTGCTGCGTCATTTATGGCCAAAGCAGGCTGGGATGTTACTGTATTAGAAAAACATGAGATGCCAGGCGGAAGGGCCAGAAGATATAAGGCCCAAGGTTTTACATTTGATATGGGCCCAAGTTGGTACTGGATGCCCGATGTTTTTGAACGTTTTTTTAATCAGTTTAATAAGAAGGTTTCCGATTATTACAAGCTTATACGACTAGACCCTTCTTACCGTGTATACTGGCCTGATGGTCCTGTAGATATACCTGCAAATTACAATGAGCTTAAAGTTTTATTTGAAAAAATTGAACCAGGCGCTGGCGCTCAACTCGATTTATTTTTAGCAGAAGCAGCGTACAAATATGAAGTAGGCATTAACAAGCTCGTGCATAAACCTAGTCAATCTTTAACTGAATTTATAGATTGGGAATTAATAAAAGGGATTTTTAAACTTGATGTTTTCACGTCTATTAAAAAGCACGTTGCCAAACATTTTACAAATCCAAAACTGCGCGAACTCATGGAGTTTCCTGTTTTGTTTTTAGGTGCTTTACCAGAACATACACCTGCACTTTATTCGCTCATGAATTACGCCGACATTAAAGGCGGAACTTGGTACCCATCTACCGGCATGTACAATATTGTTGAGGGCATGTATGATTTAGCATTGTCTCTAGGCGTAAAATTTAAATTTGAGCACGAAGTAAGTTCTATTGAGGTTGAAAATAAAATAGCTACGCGCGTTTGTACGAGCAAAGGAAATTTTGAAGCAGACGTTATTATTGGTGGTGCCGATTATCACCACATCGAAACAGCGCTACTACCTGCTGCTGCTCAGTCTTACAGCGCTGCTTATTGGGATTCGCGCGTAATGGCACCTAGTTGTCTCATTTATTATATTGGACTGAATAAAAAATTAGCAGGCGCTCGGCACCATACTCTATTTTTTGATACTTCATTTGAAGTACATGGCGCCGAAATTTATACCACAAAAACATGGCCCACAGATCCACTCTTTTATATGAGTGTAACATCTGTAACTGATGCTACATCTGCACCAGAGGGGCATGAAAATATATTTTTATTAATGCCAGTGGCAACTGGTTTAGCAGGGGATACAGAAGAAGTACGTGAAAAATATTTAGACCAAATGTTAACCCGTATCGAAAAGAGGCTGGGTCAGTCTGTAAAAGATGCTATTGTATATAAACGCTCTTTTGCACAATCTGATTTTATGTTTGATTACCATGCTTTTAAAGGGAATGCGTATGGTCTTGCTAACACGTTAATGCAAACAGCTGTTTTAAAACCAAGCTGTCGTAGTAAAAAAGTAAAAAATTTATTTTACACCGGACAGCTAACTGTTCCGGGGCCAGGTGTGCCACCAAGTTTGATAAGTGGGGAAGTGGTAGCTGGTCAAGTTGTAAAACATTATTCAACAATTAAAAACAAACAACTATGATGAACCTGTTTCATGAAGTGAGTCAGGATTGTAGTAGAATAACGACCGAGAAGTATAGCACCAGCTTTTCATCGGCCATTAAATTGTTGCACAAAGACTTACGTACTCCCATTTGTAATATATACGGCTTTGTTCGTTTTGCGGACGAAATCGTAGACACTTTTCATGGATTTGATAAAGCGCTTTTATTTGAGGAATTTAAAAAAGCAACCTACGATGCCATCGAAAGAGGCATTAGTTTAAATCCAATACTACATAGCTTTCAAATGACCGTTAACCAGTACGGTATAGACCATGCACTCATCGATGCATTCTTGTATAGCATGGAACTTGATTTAGGAAAACATACTTACGATAGAGCTGGTTACGAAACTTATATTTACGGCAGTGCCGAAGTAGTAGGTCTAATGTGTTTGTATATTTTTTGTGAAGGCAATCAGGCGCAGTATGATGCTTTAAAGCCTGCTGCTAAAAGTTTAGGATCTGCATTTCAAAAAGTTAATTTTTTGCGTGACGTTAAAGCAGATTTTGAAGGACTAGACCGTATGTATTTTCCGGATTGTGATTTTACCAATTTTACCCAGGCAGATAAATTAGCCATCGAGCAGGATATTCAAAAAGATTTTGATGAAGCGTACGCGGGCATTTTACATTTACCCATTAAAGCTAGATTTGGTGTGTATGTTGCCTATAAATATTACCTCTCTTTATTTAAAAAAATACAGCGCCTAGAGCCTGCACATATTTTAGAATCACGTGTGCGTATTCCAGATTACGGAAAGGCTTTTATACTTGCAAAAGCGGGCATTAGAAGTCAATTAAATATTTTATAAAGAGCACTTATGTTAGAAGAAGTAGTGCTTGTAAATGAAAAAGACGAAGCCCTGGGCACCATGGAAAAAATGGCGGCCCACGAAAAGGCGGTACTTCATAGGGCATTTAGTGTTTTTGTTTTTAATACAAGCGGTGATCTGTTAATGCAACAGCGCGCGCATAGTAAATACCATAGTGGTGGGCTTTGGACCAATACCTGTTGTAGTCATCCAAGACCTAACGAAGATGTTGCGGACGCAGCTTACAGAAGGTTACAAGAAGAAATGGGTTTTACAACAAGCCTCACCAAAGCATTTGACTTTACGTATAAAGCAGCATTTGATAACGGATTAACAGAGCATGAGTTTGATCATGTGTTTACTGGGGTCTATGAAGGTCCCGTGCATTTTAATCCAAACGAAGTGGCTGCTTATGTATTTATGACAGAGAAAGAATTAGAGGAACAGATTCAGGAAACGCCAGAACGTTTTACAGCATGGTTTCATATCGCTTATCCTACATTAAAAGCATGGATGGCAGATCCGCAAAATAAAATACATGCAGCCTAAAAAAGCAGTGATTATTGGTTCCGGTATTGCAGGACTTGCGGCTAGTATTAGGTTGGTGGCGCAGGGATACGAAGTGCATGTCTACGAAAAATCAGATAAGCCCGGTGGTAAGCTTGGTTATTTTTCAGAAAAAGGATATCAGTTTGATACAGGCCCTAGTTTATTTACCCAGCCACATCAATTAGAGGCGTTACTTGCCTTAGTTGGCGAAAAATTATCTGATTATTTTACCTATCATAAAATGCCGGTATCCTGTCATTATTTTTATGAAGATGGTACGTTTATTGAAGCCTCGGCAGATCCTGATTTATTTGCAAAGGAAGCACATAAAAAAACGGGTGAGCCTGTAAGTAGCATCAAAAATTATTTAGCAGCTTCCGAAAAATTATATACCCGTATTGGTCAGGTATTTTTAAATTATTCGTTACATAAAATTTCTACACTTTTTAAAATTCCGCTTTTATCGGCGCTAGGCGCATTTAAACTTCCTTATATAACTAGGTCGATGCATAAGCACAATGAGCGGTCTTTTAAATCTAAAAAATTAGTGCAGCTGTTTAACAGGTATGCTACCTATAATGGGAGCAATCCGTATGTGGCACCTAGTATGCTTACTTTAATTGCGCATTTAGAGCACAACGAAGGGAGTTTTTATCCTTCAGGCGGTATGATTTCAATTACGAATACACTTGTAGCCGTAGCAAAAAAAATAGGGGTTCAATTTTATTTTAATAGCCCAGTTCAAAAAATTACCACTGACAATAATAAAGTAACAGGTGTGGTGGTAAATGATGCAGCAGTTGCTGCCGAACTTGTAGTAAGTAACGCGGATGTTTATTTTACCTATCTAAATTTATTGTCATCGCCTTCAAAAGCAAAAAAAATATTAGAACAAGAACGCAGTAGTAGCGCCTTGATTTTTTATTGGGGCATCAAAAAAGAGTTTCCGCAGCTAAGTTTACACAATATCTTTTTTACAGAAAATTATGAAGCAGAGTTTGCGCATTTGTTTGACGTAAAAATTCCATTTACAGATCCTACAGTTTATATAAATATTACTTCTGTATGTGAGCCAGGTATTCAGGCGCCTGCTGGCAAACAAAACTGGTTTGTGATGGTGAATGTGCCTGCCAATACAGGTCAGGACTGGGTAGCAATTACCGCCGCTGTAAAAAAAGAAGTGCTGGCAAAATTAGAACGTATGCTGGGTGAACCCATTGAGCCTTTAATTGAAACAGAAAAAATATTAGATCCATTATTAATTGAAGCCAACACGGCATCGTATCAAGGGTCTTTGTATGGCACGAGTTCCAACGCGCCCATGGCTGCATTTTTGAGGCATCCTAATTTTAGCAAAGAGTATAACGGCCTCTATTTTGTGGGTGGCAGTGTGCACCCGGGCGGTGGTATTCCGCTTTGTTTAAAAAGTGCAGAAATTATGAGTAATTTAGTGGCAAAAGATAGGAGGTTATGAGGCTTTTTATAGATCAATATAAACTTAGCATTTCTGTTTTTATAGCACTGCTTTTTCATGTGAGTGGAATGCTTGGTATTTTAATTTCTGACCATTCAGCTTGGTTTGTTTCCAATACGCCACTTAATCTTTTTCTCATGTTTGTGCTGCTTCTTTGGAATCAACCCAGTTTATCATCTAAATTTTGGTACTTTTTTATTGCCGCTTTTGCTACTGGCATGCTCTCTGAAATCATTGGCGTCCATACTGGGTTTTTATTTGGTTCCTATTTTTATGGAAAAGTATTAGGTCCTGGTTTTATGGACGTGCCTTTTACGATAGGTATGAACTGGTTTGTAGTTGTTTTTTGTGCGGGCACTGTAATGACCAGCTTGCACCGCTGGTTACAACACCAGTTCTTAAAAGAAGGGGAAGGGGTACCAAAACGTATTGAAAACATAGCATTTGTTATAGATGCCGCCATTGTGGCCGTTTTGTTTGATTGGTTGATGGAGCCGGTTGCTGTTAAACTTGGATTTTGGACCTGGTTATCATTGGATATTCCCATGTACAATTATGTATGTTGGTTTTTACTGAGTGCTGGTTTGCTTATTTTATTTAGAAAATGGGAGCAACCTAAAGCCAACCCTTTTGCACTACATTTGTTATGTATTCAAGTGCTGTTTTTTTTAACACTTCGAAATTATTTACCATGATCTATGTTTTTGTTGCGATCGGCGTTTTTTTATTGATGGAACCTATTACCTGGGCTACGCATAAATATGTGATGCATGGCTTTTTGTGGTACTTACATGAAGATCACCACCAAAAAAGTGACGGTTTCTTTGAAAAAAACGATGCTTTCTTTCTAATATTCGCCATTCCAAGTTGGCTTTGTATTATGTTAGGTAGCATGGCGCAAAATTACTGGTCGGTGGGTATTGGTGCTGGCATAGCTATGTATGGTTTTGCTTATTTTTTAGTGCACGAGATTATTATCCATCAGCGTTTTAAACTGTTTACTAGATCTAACAATAAATACATCAAAGCCATTAGATGGGCGCACAAAATGCATCACAAGCACCTTGGTAAAGAAGATGGTGAAAGCTTTGGTATGCTGCTGGTAGCAAAAAAATACTGGGATAAAGTGCGTAAAGATGAAGCTTTACAAAATCAAGCCCCTCAAAACCAAGGATAAGGTCTTTATTGAAATCTCATTACGATTATATTATTACAGGCGCGGGATTAGCGGGGCTAAGCCTTCTGATGCGCATGATGCAGCAGCCTTTTTTTGATACGGCTCAAATTTTAGTGATTGATGCTGCGCAAAAAAATACCAATGACCGAACCTGGTGTTTTTGGGAAAAAGAGTCTGATATTTTTGAGCCCATCGTAATTAAAAAATGGTATCATGTTTCGTTTCTTGCTCCCTCGTACACAAACGAATTAAACCTATCTCCATTTACTTATAAAATGATACGCGGCATCGATTTGTATAGCCATGTAT
>JAGNTI010000200.1 GCA_017987615.1 Sediminibacterium sp.
ACTTGTTGGATATAAAATCCTTTACCAATAATGGCTGCAGCAACAAGCACAACAAAAATGAAGCTTAAATAAACTCTCCATAATATGTCTTTTTTGATATCCATCTTGCGCGCTAATTATTTTGTGGTGGTGGTTGTTTTTTCTACTTGTAATCTTTGTGGTAATTCTTTGGCAACTTTTAAACCTAAAGGCTCGGTGGCTTTAATCACTTGATTCTCTTCACTCTTAAACATCACTTCCCCTTTGATGGTCTTGTATTCGAACTGTAACTCTTTTAATTGTTTGGTAGTGGTATTAATTCTTCTAATAGCGCGGTCGGCCATATGACCATTAGCGATATATATTACAGCCAATAAAGACAGAAATAAAAAGAAAGGAATATTGCTCGCGATCCACTGATAATTTAATAATCCTTTCAGTGGATTTTTGTTACTGCTAGCATTATTGATGGGTTGTTCGCTCACGGCTTTCTTTTAAATTTTTTCTGCGATTCTTAATTTGGCGCTTCTACTTCTTGTGTTGTTTTTTAATTCCTCTTCGGTTGCAGTAATTGGCTTTCTTGTGATTACCGTAAACACGTCCTCTTTGTTATCAGGCAAAAAGGGGTGACTAGGTGTTTCTACAAAACTCCCTTGACGGAAAAAGTTTTTTACCATCCTGTCTTCAATAGAGTGAAAAGTGATGATAGCCACGCGGCCACCGGGGTTGAGCACGTCAGGGACCTGACTGAGCATTGATTCTAAAACCCCCATTTCGTTGTTCACTTCCATTCGCAAGGCCTGGAAAACTTGAGCCAAATACTTATTGGGATTTCCCTTTACTACTGGAGCAATCAGCGATTTAAATTGTTCGATAGTGGTAACCGATACATGTGCACGTGCAGATACAATATGTGCTGCAAGTGTTTTTGAATTGGTCACTTCACCATACTGCTCAAATATTTTATGTAGTTGAGCAGCGGTATAATTTCGAACAACATCCTGTGCTGATAAAGCTTGTCGTTGATCCATGCGCATATCTAGCGGACCAGAAAAGCGAATAGAAAATCCACGATCACCTTTATCAAATTGATGACTACTTACGCCTAAATCGGCTAAAATGCCATCAACTCCTGTTACTTTGTGTAAACGCAAAAAGCGTTGGAGGTTACTAAAGTTTTCTGGAATGAAAACAACGCGCGCGTCATCCATAACGTTGCGTCTTGCATCGGTGTCCTGATCAAAAGCAAATAATTTACCTTTCTCATTAAGTTGAGATAAAATACCTGCGCTATGACCCCCACCCCCAAAAGTGCAGTCGACATAAATTCCATCTGGTTTAATGTTTAAACCATTTAGGGTTTCATGATAAAGGACAGGAATATGGTAACCTTGATTGGTATGTCCTTGTTCCATAAATCCTTAATCTTTTTTGTCGTTACTGGTCATCACTTCATGGGCCAATTCACTAAAGGCCTCTGGAGAGAAATCCTCAAAGAGCTGTTTGTACTTACTAGCATCCCAGATCTCGAAACGGTCAAGTGCAGCTGCTAAAACAATGTCTTTAGCAAGCCCGGCAAATTCACGAAGTGATTGAGGAAGCAACATACGGCCAGCATTGTCTAGCTCTATTTCTGTTGCGCCACCCAAAAACTGTCTGCGAAACTGACGTACTTTAGGGTCGAAATCATTTAACTGGCTAATCTTGGCCACAATCTTTTCCCAACTTGCAATCGGATATAACGTGAGACATTTTTCAAAGCCACGGCTTAAAATAAAGCGACCCTCCCCTTCCGGTAGCTGTTTTTTTAGCCCACCCGGAATAAGGAAGCGACCCTTTGCGTCGACCGTTGCTTCATATTCTCCGTGAAATCCGTTCATTGGTTAATAACTTTGGTTTATGATTACCACTTGTTGACACAAAATAACACTTTTTCCCACTTTCAACCCAAAAGCAAAAACGCACAATTAATCCACAGAATTATACAGGGGCAAAGGGTTTGCTACGATTGGCTTGTAGGGTTTTAGGGGGTATTTTTAGTGAAAAACACTGTTAATAACTGTGGATAACCGCCTTTTTGTGTGGATAGTAGCTTAAAATGATGCAAATTTGCGTCCAAATGCACCCCAAAGACCTCTCTATATTAGATTTTACCTACGATTTGCCAGCTAGTAAAATAGCCAGCTATCCGCTGGAACAGCGGGATGCGAGTAAGTTATTGGTGTATGGGGCGGGTACGGGCGCAGAAAATGTTGGCGCGAGCGCGAATGGCGCGGGTGCGGCGCAAATTTCTGAAACAACGTATTCTAAACTAGACGAGGTATTACCCAGCAATACATTACTCGTTCATAACGATACCAAAGTAGTTGCAGCGCGTTTATTTTTTGAAAAAGAAAACGGAACTGTTATCGAAATATTTTGTTTGGAACCTGCAAGTATTTACAAAGACATTACAACTGCAATGCTTGCAAAAAAACAAGTGTTGTGGGGTTGTTTAATTGGTGGTGCAAAAAAATGGAAAGAAGGATCACTGCATATAAAATACGGCAACAACTATACACTTACTGCAACAAAACATAGTACACTTGCCGATAGTTTTTTAATACAATTTGAATGGGATAACGAAGCGCAAAGTTTTGCAGAAGTATTAGAAGCCGCAGGAAATATTCCACTCCCTCCCTATTTTAATAGAGCCGTAGAGGCCAATGATAAAGAGCGTTACCAAACCGTATACGCAGCCGCAGAGGGCTCTGTAGCAGCACCTACCGCTGGTTTACATTTTACGCCAGCACTATTTGATAAACTCGCTGCAAAAAATATTACCAAAGAATTTGTAACACTACATGTTGGCGCTGGTACATTTAAACCTGTAAAAGCAGCGCGCATGGAAGAACATGAAATGCACGCCGAATATATTGATGTGCAAAAAAGTTTCATTGAGATGCTCCGCGATAATGCGAGCGCAAAAACAATCATTGCAGTTGGTACAACATCGTTAAGAACACTAGAGAGT
>JAGNTI010000201.1 GCA_017987615.1 Sediminibacterium sp.
CGTATGTTGGCCCAAACACGACCAGATGGGTACATCTTGTGTTCGTTTACCTCGTCAAGTATAAACTCCTCAAAAGCATCTAGTTGATTCCTCTTTTCCATATCTACCCGCTTCACGTAATTATTTTTGTATCACCGACAACAACTCAAATTTCTCTTTGGGTGCATCAATAATTCTTTTCTTAATTAAAATATTTGAAAGCATTGTTTTAGCCCTTGTGTATTGGCTTCTACTTGTACTTTCTTCGATGTCTAGTAAAGTGCTAATTTCTCTATGGCTATATCCTTCTATAGCAAATAAATTGAGCACCGTTTTATAACCAATTGGTAATAACCGGATACATTCTACTATTTGTTTAGACTGCATGATTGAAGCAATGGATTCCTCCTTTACTTCTAAATTTTCAGCACTTGTTAAGTCTAAACTCTCCGTAAATTTTTTATACTTTTTCAAAAAGTTAATACTGGTATGAACCATAATGCGCCTAATCCAACCTTCAAATGAACCTTTGTTTTGAAACGTATGCATTTGTGTAAAAACCTTAATAAACCCTTCTTGCAGCATATCTTCTGCATCTTCTCTATTTTGAGCAAACCGGTAGCAAACGCTTAGCATTTTTGGGCTATATCTATTAAATAGCTCCCTTTGTGCAGCAGCATCGTTTTGAAGGCAACCCGCAATAATAACCTGCTCGGTCATAGACTTGGTTTGATAGTACCTCTAATTTAGGTAAAAAAAAGGTGAAAAACAGTAAAATTCACGTATTAATTCAGTATTTTAATACTCGATTTATACTGTAAAGCCCCCCTTTTACTATGGAAAAAAACAGATTCACTGAGTTTACCCCACCGCCAACTACTGGCTTGCAACCTTATGCTGGTAGTTTTGGGGCGCCTGAACTCAGGCATCTTTTACGAAGAACTCTTTTTGGTGCCACAAAAGCCGATATGGCTTATTTCTCTGGCAAATCTGTTACACAGGTTGTTGGTGAATTATTGAATCCTACGGCGCCGTTGCCGGCGCCTCCGGTAAAAGAATATGTAGTAGCAGCTACTACACTTGTTCCAGATACCAATATTGCAGCGGGAACCACTTGGGTAGGTGATATTAACAATGACGGCACTATTGCTAGTTATAGACGCTCGTCATTTAAAAAATGGTGGGTTGGAAATCTAATCAATCAAGACAGAAGCATTCGTGAAAAAATGACGCTTTTTTGGCACAATCATTTTGCCACTGAAATGAATGATATCAGCAATGCGCAATATGTATATAAACATCATCATTTGCTACGCAGCAGTGCACTTGGAAATTTCAAAACACTTACAAAAAATATAACCCTTGATCCGGGTATGCTCGTTTATTTAAATGGGCAGTACAATACCCTTACGGCTCCTGACGAAAACTACGCGCGTGAAATTCAAGAACTTTTTTGTTGTGGGAAGGGGCCAGAGTCTTTGTATACAGAGGCGGATGTAAAAGCTGCTGCTAGGGTATTAACGGGATGGCGCAATAATGCCACCACGTTAAGTTCTTATTTTACGGCATCCAGACATGACGCCGGTAATAAAACATTTTCATCTTTTTTTAATAATACAGTCATTACCGGTCGCAATACGGCGACAGCTGGAGAACAGGAATTGGATGATTTACTAAATATGATTTTTGCTACGCAAGAAGTGGCCAAATACATGTGTAGAAGGCTTTACAGGTGGTTTGTGTATTATGATATTGATGATACAGTAGAGCAAAATATTATTACACCACTTGCTAATTTATTTCGTTCCAGTAACTATGAAATACTTCCTGTGTTAGATATGCTTTTAAAAAGCGAACATTTTTTTGATGCATTATCTAGAGGTTGTGTTATTAAAAGTCCTGCCGAACTTGTGATTGGATTTTGCAGAGAATCGGAAATTGTTTTTCAGCCTGACACAGATTATGTAACCAACTATGGATTTTACAATTACATGGTTAGTTGGCTTAGTAATATGCAACAAAACTTAGGCGATCCTCCTGATGTGAGTGGATGGAAAGCTTATTACCAAGAGCCTCAATTCAATGAAATCTGGATCAATAGTGATACGCTACCAAAGCGCAATCAGTTTACGGATACGATGCTAGTGAACGGTTATACGTTTAATAGTAAAAAAATTCAACTCGATACACTAGCTTATGCAAAAACCTTTGCTAATCCTGGCGATCCAAATGCTTTCATTACAGAATTAACAGAACGCTTATTAGGGCTTGATATCTCTGCTGCATCAAAAGCGCAGCTCAAAAAAGACATCTTACTAAATGGCCAAAGCCTAGATATTTATTGGACACAGGCCTGGGATTTATATATATCAACACCAACCAACGCTGCCAATACCACATCGGTTCGTACTAAAATACGCGACCTTATAAAATATTTAATGAATCTAGCCGAGTATCAACTAGCCTAAAATCATCCCCCCATGAAACGTAGAGATTTCTTAAAAAATACTGTCCCCGCTGGTGTAGTGATACCATCGCTTGTGGGTGGATTTTCATTTAAGGCATTTGGTGCAGAAGATCCCATTGCACAATCACTCTTGCTTCCTGCCGCTATCGAAAATGATCACGTACTTGTTATCATTCAATTAAATGGCGGGAATGATGGATTGAATATGGTGATTCCGCTCGATAATTTTTCTAATTATGTAAACGCGCGTTCTAATATTTATATTCCGGAAGATAAAGTTTTAAAATTATCAGGCGTTACCAAAGCGGGCTTACACCCTGCCATGACTGGTCTTCAGGCCATGTATGATGATGGCGAATTAAATATTGTACAATCGGTGGGTTATCCGCAACCAAGTTTTTCTCACTTTAGGGCTACCGATATTTGGATGAGTGCGAGTGATAGTAATACGGTTGTCAATAGTGGATGGGCAGGAAGATTTTTAGACGCTGAGTTTCCAAATTTTCCCAATGGATATCCCAATGCTACGATGACAGA
>JAGNTI010000202.1 GCA_017987615.1 Sediminibacterium sp.
GACGTGTATTTAGACCTTTGTGCTACACATACTATTCTCGCATATGATCATACCGGCGCCACACTCCTAGATGTTGGCAAGCCAGAAAGTTTAGCACTTGCGGCTACGTTGTTTGAATAATTCTTATCTTATTTAAATTCAGCTACTTGCGTTTATTTGTAAGTAGCTTTTTTATTGGGGTGACATTTATATATTTTAATTTAAAATAAATAATATAACTTATGTATTTTAAAGGATATATATAATCAACGCTTCAATGACGCATCCATCCACAACAGTAAGTATCGTAATTCCTTGTTACAATCATGGGCAGTATATTCAAGAAGCATTAGATAGTATTGAGGTACAAAAAATAAACTACGCTGTTGAAATCATCATTGTGGATGATGGATCTTCAGATGCCGCTACACTCCAAAAACTGGATGATTTAAAAGCGTTGAATTATACGGTCATTCATCAAACCAATGGCGGGCCTGGTAAAGCGCGTAATGCAGGCATTCAAGTAGCTATGGGAAAATATATTTTACCACTAGATGCGGATAATAAAATAAGTCCTGATTATATCAATAAAGCGGTGCCTGTACTTGAAAAAAATCAGGCGGATATTGTTTATGCTGCGCCACAATTTTTTGGCGATACTGAAATTAAAAACCGTCAGTTTAAAGTACGTCCATTTGATGATTTAGGACTTGTTACAGGCAACTGCGCAGACGCTTGTGCGGTTTTCAAAAAAGAAGTATGGGTTAAAAATGGCGGTTACGATGAAGCAATGCCATCTTATGGTTTTGAAGATTGGGATTTTTGGATCAGTGCCTCAAAAAATAATTATGTCTTTCATTTCATCAATGAAAAATTATATCACTACCGCATCCTGCATAATTCAATGATTTCAGTGTTTGATAACAAAGAAAGAACGGTTATCATTCACCGTTATTTAGCAAAAAAACATGCAGCATTTTTTCTAGAAAAACTAGTAAAAATCACCTACATCAGAGAACGTTATTTTTATGATTTACTACGCTTCCCTATAACGCCCATCATTTATCTATTATACTGGTTGGGTATACTTGAAAATACCACTAAAAGGGCCAAAAAGAAATATGCGCATTACGAGGTTTCGTAAGCGTAATTGTATTGATTTTTTTAGTGGCAACTATACTTTTGGGTTATACTTTAATGTAAATTTTCTTTTTATCGAGCACATATACGATGCTCCAATAAAATGCAATCATACATACTGCGTAGAGTAAAGATCCATTCCGTAAGTCTTCAGAAATAGGTTTGCATACATGGTTCCAGAACCATGGTAACGCACTTGTAGTGGTATGTCCTGGTTCTAAACTTAAGTCTTCGAAACGCAGCAGCGCTAATACTCTTGGCAAAAAGCCGGATAAGAAAAATATAAAGAGTGGGTTCTTTCCAAACACATCAAAAAACTTGCTCCAAGCGCCTTTGATTTCTTTGAATTCAATCAAATAAATAAGTACGCTAATGGTTACAATGGCAAGACCTGTGGTGTACAAAACATAACTACTGGTCCATATTTTTTTATTGATTGGAAACACCATATCAAAACAAAGTCCTGCAACAATAAGCACCACGCCACTAATTAATAAATTAGCAAGCATCTCGTAGGTTTTGCCTTTTTGTTGAATGTATTGACCCACTAAAAATCCAAAAATAACTTGCACAATTCCGGTGAGTGTGCTGGTGATGCCTTCTGGATCAAAAGCCACACCTTCGCCATGGTACATATGCGTTTCACCTAATATCATTTTGTCTATGCCGGTTCCAAAATAGCCTGTCATACTATACGGATCACCAGGCGTGCCAAGGCTCGCTGTAATAAACCAATAAAGCAATAGTATGATGCCTCCAAGTACAAAGGCGCCTTTAGTTTTGGTATAGTAAACGATAATTGAAGCAAAAAAGTAAGAGAGCGCTATGCGTTGTAAAACGCCCAAAATGCGAACGTTTTCCCATTTTTTAGCTACAAGTACACTGTCTTCCCATTTAATAAAGGGGCTCCAATTTAAAAAGAGTCCAATGCCAAATATGAGTAGGGTACGGGTCGTAATTTTTTTCCAAAACGCCGACGCCTCCCCAGCTTCAAATTTAGGCATCACAAAAGCCATGGCATTACCTACCGCAAACAGGAAAAAAGGGAACACCAAATCGGTGGGGGTGCAGCCATGCCATGGGGCATGTTTGAGTGGCCCATAAATGTTTCCCCAACTACCTGGGTTGTTTACCAGAATCATGAGCGCCACAGTGGCACCTCTAAATACATCTAAAGAATAGTAGCGTTGTTGTAGCATTGCAGTTGTTTGTACTCGAAAGATAGCAAATGTTGGCCTGATTTATGTATTTTGCAGCCCTAAAAGTAGCCCTAATAGGCTCGTATTATTATTAAGTATTATGGGAAAGAATATTTTAATTACCGGCGGTGCAGGATTTATTGGATCGCACGTTGTGCGTTTGATGGTGACCAAATATCCGGCGTATCAAATTTTTAATTTGGATGCGCTCACGTATGCGGGTAATCTCGAAAATTTAAAGGACATCGAAAACGCCCCTAATTATCATTTTGTAAAGGCAAACATCTTAGATGCAGAAGCATTAAAAGATATTTTCCAAAAGCATAACATTACTGACGTTATTCATTTGGCTGCAGAGTCACATGTAGACCGTTCTATTATTTCACCACTTGATTTTGTGTACACCAATGTAATTGGAACCGTTAACTTATTAAATACGGCCAAAGATTTTTGGAAGCAGGATTTAAGTTACGAAAATGCACATGACGGAACTTGGGACAGCAAACGTGATCACCTATTTTATCATATTTCAACTGACGAAGTATATGGAAGCTTAGGCAAAGAAGGTTTGTTTAAAGAAACAACGCCTTACGATCCAAACTCACCATACTCTGCAAGTAAAGCAGCGAGTGATCATTTTGTGCGTGCCTACGG
>JAGNTI010000203.1 GCA_017987615.1 Sediminibacterium sp.
CATATAAAATATGTTTAAATTATTTTAATTGAAAAGATACTGAATTTTCAACTAAGGCATTGGTGCCAATATACACTTGAAAACTACCCTTCTCACTTGTATGCTTTAAATCTGCATTATAGAAGCGCAATAACTTTTCATCGATGTTGAAAGTCACCGTTTTACTTTCGCCTTTTTTCAAAAATACTTTTTGAAAGCCTTTTAATTCTTTTAAAGGTCTTGTTATACTAGCAACATCATCTTTAATATACAATTGCACTACTTCTTCGCCATCGTAACTACCAGTATTGGTAAGGGTTACAGACGCCGTTAAAGTAGTATTGGCAGCAAGGCTATTTGCAGATAATACAGGCTTAGTATAACTGAAATTAGTATAACTTAATCCATAACCAAAAGGCAGTAATGGTGAATTTTCTACGTCTAAATAATTGGACCTATATTTTCCAAAAACATCACCACCATTAGGTCTACCGGTATTGCGAACACTATAATAAATAGGAATTTGTCCCACATTACGCGGAAAACTCATGGTTAATTTTCCCGCAGGATTATAATCGCCATATAGTACAGAAGCTACCGCATTACCCGCCTCAGTACCGGCATGCCAAACATCTAATACAGCCGTTGCAGATTTTAATTCATTGGCAATTGTAAGTGGTCTGCCATTCATTAACACAAGTACGAGTGGCTTACCCGTTTTAGCTAAGGCTTCTATTAATTTTTGTTGACTAGCTGGAATGTCAAGGCTTGTTCTACTAGCTGCTTCACCACTCATTTCACTGGCTTCACCTACTACAGCTACTATAACATCAGAAGCAGCAGCCACGGCAAGCGCTTCTGCTAATAACTCTTGAGGTGATCTAGTGTCGATAGAAATTTTTTCACCAAAGACATTAATTTTTGCAGCAAATGCAGGATCATCAGAAAGGTTAGCGCCCTTTGCATACATTACTTTAGATCCAATACCAGGGCGGTTATTAAAGCCTTCTAACACAGCCACTGCCTGCTTGGCATCGGCATTGATAGACCATGTACCAGGCATATTAGAACGGTCGTTTGCAAGTGGGCCAATTAGCGCAATTTTTTGACTGGCCTTTAACGGCAATACTTGATTGTCGTTTTTTAAAAGCACAAAAGAACGCATGGCAGCTTCTTTTGCAAAGGCGCGCTTATCGGTACTTAATACTTCGCCACTTCTTTCTTGTTTGAGGTATTTAAATGGATCTTCAAATAATCCTAAATCATATTTAGCTTCTAAAATTCTTTTACAAGCCGCATCAATAGCAGCCATAGAAACTTTACCAGCCTTTAATGATTTTTGTAGTGTATTTAAAAAACCTTCACTCACCATATCCATATCAAGGCCTGCATTAAGCGATAGTGCAGACACAGCAGCGGTATCGCCAATGCCATGGTTAATCATTTCGGTAATGGATGTGTAATCAGAAACAACAAAACCTTTAAAGCCCCACTGATTTCTTAAAACATTTGTTAGTAGCCATTTATTTCCAGAAGCAGGAACGCCATCAACATCATTAAATGAAGTCATTACAGAGCCAGCTCCCGCATCTACTGCAGCTTTATAAGGTGGAAAATAATCGTTGTACATTTTGAGCTTACTCATGTCTACCGTGTTATAATCTCTACCCCCCTCTGGCGCACCATAGAGCGCAAAATGTTTCACACAAGAAAGTAATGATTTACCCGTAGACAAATTTGCATTACCCGCACCTCCCTGATAACCCATTACCATGGCTTTTGCAATGGCACTTCCTAAAAAAGGATCTTCGCCGGCGCCCTCTGCAACCCTTCCCCAGCGTGGATCACGTGCAATATCAACCATTGGCGAAAAAGTCCAGTTTAACCCATCGGCAGTAGCTTCAAGCGCAGCCATCTGAGCCGATTTTTCTATCATGCCTAAATCCCAACTAGCAGATAAAGCAAGTGGAATAGGAAATGCTGTTTTATATCCGTGAATAATATCGGAACCAAATAACATAGGGATGTGCAGCCTCGATTCACGCACTACCATCTCCTGCACTTTTTTAATTTTTTCTAATCCGGCAATGCCAAACATGCCACCCACTAAACCTCTTTTGATTTTTCCTTCTACATCGGTACTTACAACAGTACCAGTAACAGAAGCGTCACCTGGAATAATTAAATTGAGCTGACCCAATTTTTCTTGCAGGGTCATTTTTGCCATTAAAGACCCAATAAACTGCGCTTTTGTTTGCTTTTGCGCAAAACCAGGAGTAGCGGCTACTAAAACAATAAAAACCAAAAACTTGGGTATAGAAATCAAACGCATAAAGTCATTATTATTTAACAATATTAAGAACCTTTAACGATAATTAAGTTAAATACCCGCTTAACTTTACACAAACCAGTCGAATGAAATATTTTTTAATATCCTTATGCTGTTTTGTAGCTAGCCTTAGCAATGTAGAGGGTCAAACATCTACTGCATATACCGCTTCGATTAAACATTTTGACACTTTGCGCATAAATGCTTTAACAGATAAAAATGGATGGCTTAATCTAGCAGGCCTCTACTGGTTAAAGCCTGGCGATAATACCTTTGGAAGCGCCGCTACAAATACACTTGTGTTTAAGCATAAAAATATGCCAGCAGCTTTGGGAAAATTTAAAGTGTTGGGAAATAGGATAAGCTTTGAATTTGAAAAAGGGTTAAGTAAATTTCCAAACGATTATTCGGAAGAGATCGTGCTTTTTGATCCCGCTAATAAAACGGATACGAGTATCGAATTTAATCAGTTTATGTGGAGCATCATTATTCGTGAAGATAAAATTGGAGTAAGGTTTAGAGATTTAAAAAATCCAGCACTAGCCGCATTTAAAGGAAACAAAAGATTTTCCATTGATGAGAAGTGGAATTTGCCAGCAAAATTTTTGCCACCTAATCCGAGTGGGCTTTTTGTTACCAA
>JAGNTI010000045.1 GCA_017987615.1 Sediminibacterium sp.
GCGGATTGCAAGTAATGAGTCCTGCAGTACAGCAAATAGTTGCAGAACTATCGGCTAATAAAGAACCCCTTAGAAGAGATGTTTTAAAAGCGCTTGCTAAAGTTAGTGAAGCAGCTGTTGGTGTTAAAGGAGTAGACAAAGTAACTCAGTATGCTTCGGCGTTAAAAACGGAAGCAGCTGGATTGTTTAATACTTACTTATACAACGAAGGCCCAAAATCGGCACTTCGAGTACCTGCAGTTCAGGTTAGCTATGCTGCAGATGCGCCCACTGTAAATGCCTACGAGGTACTCAATAAATATTTTGATGCATTATTTGCTAGCAATAATAAAGTGTATGCTTTTGGAGAAGACGTTGGATATATTGGTGATGTAAATCAGGGGTTTGCTGGACTTCAAGAAAAGCATGGCGCTGACCGTATTTCTGATACCGGTATTAGAGAGCTTACTATTGTAGGACAAGCTGTAGGTATGGCTGTTAGAGGTTTAAGACCTATTGCGGAAATTCAATATCTCGACTATTTACTGTATGGCTTGCAGCCTTTAAGTGATGATGTTGCTACAACGCATTATAGAACCAATGGTCAACAAAGTTGTCCTGTTATTATTAGAACTAGAGGTCACCGCCTAGAAGGAATTTGGCATAGTGGATCGCCCATGGGGATGATTATAAATTCACTTCGTGGCATGTATGTTTGTGTACCGCGTAATATGGTGCAAGCGGCAGGCATGTACAATACACTTTTGCAATCTAACGATCCGGCAATTGTGATCGAGTGTTTAAACGGGTATAGACTCAAAGAAAAATTGCCTAATAATTTACTTGAATTTTCTGTGCCATTGGGTATTCCAGAAATCATTAATGAAGGAACGGATATTACCATTGTTTCTTATGGTTCTACGCTACGTATTATTGAAGAGGCGATTGTTCGTTTAGCGCATGAAGGAATTTCGGTAGAACTCATTGACGTGCAAACATTACTTCCATTTGATATCAACCATATCATTGTAAAATCTTTACAAAAAACCAACCGTATTTTATTTGTTGATGAAGACGTTCCGGGTGGAGCTACTGCTTATATGTTTACGCAAGTTATGGAAGAGCAGGGTGGTTACAAGTGGTTGGACGCAAGCCCTAGAACCCTTGCTGCAAAAGCGCATAGGCCAGGTTACGGTAGTGATGGCGATTACTTTAGTAAGCCCAATACCGAAGACGTTATTGAAGCAGTGAGAGCTGTTATGGCAGAGTAAAATTGGGTAAATATTTTATCCCATATTATGGAAAACCTTATTCACGTCTTCGTCTTCTTCTAAACGCTCAATAAGTTTACTAATATCTTCTGCTTGTTCATCCGTTACAGGAACTGTTGTTGATGGAATCCATTCAAACTCGGCGCTGATAACGTTTAATTTTTTAGCTTCTAATTCTTTTTGCAAGTTACCAAAATCAGTAAACGCACATCTTAATACAATAATAGGATTGCCATTATCGTCGTTGCTATCTCCAAGTTCATCAAGGCCGTGATCTATAAGTTCTAATTCTAAATCGTCCATCACAATTCCTTCTGGGTTTAATTTAAACACCCCCATTTTTTTAAATTGAAAACTTACGCTTCCACTATTACCCATCGCGCCACCACCTTTATTAAAATGACTTTTAACATTGGCTACAGTTCTTACGTGGTTGTCAGTTGCTGTTTCAACAAGCAAGGCCACACCATGAGGTGCATACCCTTCATATAGGATTTCTTCGTAGTTAGAAGTGTCTTTACCCATCGCACGCTTAATAGCTGCTTCCACTCTGTCTTTGGGCATACCAGCACTACGGGCATTTTGATAGCATCTTCTTAAAGCAGGGTTGTCATCGGGGTTGGGGCCGCCTGATTTAACTGCGATTACAATTTCTTTCCCGATACGGGTAAATTGTTTTGCCATGCGGTCAAAACGCTTGAACATGGTTGCTTTACGAACTTCAAAAATCCTTCCCATAATGATTGTTTAAGAGATGCGAAAATACGGCAAAAAAAATAGTCCCGAAGGTCGGGACTATTTTTTTTAAATATATAAGTAAAGGGTTAGTTTAACTTACTGTGTTTGCGGCTGTATACAAAGTATACAACTAGACCTAAAACCATCCAGCCAAATGCTACTTTAAGGGTTTGTGCATCAAGTGCAAAAATCATAGCCAAGCAAATGATAGCCCCTAAAATTGGCACTAGTGGTACTAATGGCGTTTTAAATGGTCTTTCCATTTCTGGAGACTTAACACGTAAAATCCAAATACCAGCACTTACGAGTACGAAGGCAAATAAGGTACCAAATGAGGTTAAATCACCGGCAACACTTCCTGGTACAAAAGCAGCAAAAGCACCTACAAATACAAATAAGATCCAGTTAGATTTGTACGGCGTGCGGTATTTAGGGTGAAGGTCAGAGAATACTTTAGGTAATAAGCCATCGTTTGCCATTGAAAAGAACACACGAGATTGACCCATTAACATTACAAGAATTACCGAACTAAAGCCAGCTAAAATTGCAACGGTTACGGCTGTAGCCAACCAGCCATATCCAGTCATGTAATTAGAAATAGCATATGCAACAGAAGCTTCACGGCCTTTTAATGGATCCACAAAGTCTTTCCAGTTTGCAACACCTGTTAATACGTGACCAAATAAGATGTATAAAATAGTACATACTACTAGTGATCCTAAAATACCAATAGGCATATCTCTTTTAGGATTTTTTGCTTCTTGAGCCGCAGTAGATACCGCGTCAAAACCAATAAAGGCAAAAAACACAATAGCAGCACCACCTAGTACACCACCCCAGCCATGCTTAAAGGCGCCAGAATAATCGGCAACGACTTTACCTGCTGCATCCAATAAAGGAGGCTGATCGGCAGGGATAAAATAAGGTGTATGGTTTTCAGGCTTAATAAACTGCCAACCTAAAACAATAAATATAATTACAATGGCTACTTTAATAAACACGATAACCGCATTTACAATTGCAGACTCTTGTGTTCCTTTAATAAGTAATAAAGTAAGGAGTAATAAGATAATTAATGCAGGTGCATTCATGATACCTTGGTGTAAAACACCGGCCGTATCTGTTACACTCTCAAAGGGGGAGTGGCTCCATTCGTATGGTATACTTCCTCCTAACAGCTTATTTAAATATTCACTCCAAGCAATAGAAACAGTTGCTGCTCCTAATGCATATTCCATAATTAAAGCCCAACCAATAATCCAGGCAACCGTTTCTCCCATGGTTACATAAGAGTATGCATAAGCACTACCTGAAATAGGAATCATGGCAGCAAATTCTGCGTAACATAAACCTGCAAAAGCACAACCAATGGCTGCAATGATAAATGATAATGTAACGGCTGGTCCCGCAGCTTGTCCTGCAGCAGCAGCTGTTCTCACAAATAAACCTGCTCCAATAATAGCACCAACGCCTAAAGCAACAAGGTTACCTGCACCTAGCGTGCGTTTAAGGCCCTTACCACCATCTTCTGCTTGTGCTAACATGGCAGATAAATCCTTTTTTCTGAATAAACTCATAATTTTTGGGTTTGATTTCTAATCAATTGATGTCGAAAAATAGTACTTTTTTCTCAAAATCACCCTTGTTTTTTACAAAAATCATGAACCAGCCGCCTGCCTTTTTTTAGGACTTAAGTCTTATATTGCAATACTTATATACCTTATGAAAAAATCTAATAAATTAACCCTCTACATTGTTATTGCAATGATTGCTGGGGTCATTCTTGGTTATTTTGTACATCAAAATAGTGAGCCAGCGTTTATTCAATCTTTCTCGAAAAATTTAAAGCTACTTACCACCATATTTTTAAGGCTGGTTCAAATGATTATTGCGCCGCTTGTGTTTTCTACCCTTGTTGTGGGTATTGCCAAGCTTGGCGATTTAAAAACGGTAGGACGTGTAGGCGGAAAAGCATTGTTATGGTTTTTAACTGCCTCACTTGTTAGTTTACTGATTGGACTTGTGCTGGTAAATGTATTTCAGCCAGGTGCTGGTATAAATTTAAGCAATGCTGATATGAGTGGAGCGCAAGACCTTGTGGGTAAAACGCAGGAGTTTAGCATACAAAAATTTATAGAACACGTATTTCCTAAAAGCGTTGTTGATGCTATGGCCAATAACGAAATTTTACAACTTGTTATATTCAGCATCTTTTTTGGTGTGGCCACCGCTTCAATGGGTGAAAAAGCAAACGTTGTGGTTAAAGCACTTGACGCTGTAGCGCATGTGATTTTAAAAATGGTTGGCTACGTTATGAATTTTGCACCACTGGGTGTGTTTGGTGCCATTGCTGCAGTTATTGCCACCAAAGGACTTGATGTATTTGTTTTTTACGGAAAATATCTACTCTATTTTATTATGGGTATCGCCACTTTATGGGCGGTGCTTTTGTTGGTAGGATTTTTAATTTTAGGCAAGCGTTTACCAGGATTATTAAAAGCTATTTTCCCGCCGCTTATCATTGCATTTAGTACAACCAGTAGTGAAGCGGTATTCCCTAAATTAACCGAAGAGCTCGAAAAATTTGGTTGTAAAGACAAAATTGTTTCTTTCATATTACCGCTTGGTTACTCTTTTAATTTAGATGGCAGTATGATGTATATGACATTTGCAAGCCTTGCAATTGCGCAGGCTTATGGTATTCATATCGATATTGGTACGCAGCTAACCATGCTAATTGTACTCATGCTCACCAGTAAAGGAATTGCCGGCGTACCTCGTGCATCACTTGTGGTTGTTACAGCTACCTGTGCTATGTTTAATATTCCGCCTGAAGGGATTGCACTGATTTTACCTATCGATCATTTTTGTGACATGTTTAGAACCGCAACCAACGTATTAGGTAATGCGCTTGCAACAAGTGCAGTTAGCAAGTGGGAGGGTTCCTTAGAAAATCCAACAGAAGTTGTAGCGTAACTAAAAGATAAAAATATTACCATGTTCTTATTAGATGCTTTTCATTGGAGTCAATTATTGCAACCACAGTTTTATATTGAGCATGGTGGGCTTTGGCTTATTTTATTAGTTGTATTTGCAGAAACAGGACTCTTCGCAGGATTTTTTTTACCAGGCGACAGTTTACTTTTTGTAGCAGGTATTTATAGCACCAATTTAGCGGCTCAACTTTGGTCGACTGGCAACGAGTTTACAGATTTATTTTTACTGATGAGCCTTATTGCAGCTGCGGGTATTGCAGGTAATGCAACGGGTTATTGGTTTGGCAAAAAAGTAGGTCCTGCTATGTTTAGCTGGAAAGAGAATTTACTATTTAAAAGAAAATATTTAGTTCAAGCGCAAGAGTTTTACGATAAACACGGTGGCGGCGCTATCATTGTAGCTAGGTTTATTCCAATTGTAAGAACCTTTGCTCCCATTGTTGCTGGCATTGTAGGAATGAATCAAAAAAAGTTTGTCAGCTTTAATATTATTGGGTCTATTGCCTGGGTATTTAGTATGTTATTTTCTGGGCACTTTTTACAGAAATGGATTTTGAGTGAGTTTGGTTTTGATTTAAAAAATCATTTAGAAGTCATTGTACTTGGCATTGTATTTTTTACAACAGCACCTGTAATTATCAAACTGTTTTTTGGAAAATCTAAGAAAGCGTAGTTATGGACCTAACTGAAAAAAAGATATCTATTTTTTCGCTTCCAGTAATTGTGGCGGCGCTAGGTTATTTTGTAGACATCTACGATTTACTATTATTTACGATTGTTAAAAAAACAAGTATGCTAGGCGTGGGTTCTACCGAGGCCACACTTTTAGTAGATAGCACTAGGGTTATCAACTGGCAAATGACGGGCCTTTTATTAGGAGGGATTATTTGGGGTGTGCTCGCCGATAAAAAAGGAAGGTTAAGTGTGCTTTTTGGTTCTATCATTTTATATTCTACTGCAAATTTTGCAACAGGGTTTGTAACCACTGTTGACCAGTATGCTTGGGCAAGATTTATTGGTGGCCTTGGCCTTGCCGGTGAGCTTGGTGCAGGCATCACACTTGTAAGTGAACTCCTTCCTAAAAATAAAAGAGGGGTAGGTACGTCTCTAGTGGCCGGCATTGGACTTTTTGGTGCAGTCGCCGCTTACTATACATATCAGTACACGCAGGATTGGCGCCTATGTTATAAAATAGGAGGTGTGCTTGGCATTTGCTTATTATTACTTCGCGTTAAGGTAGCAGAGTCGGGCATGTTTGCTACTGCAAAAGCTTCGGAAGTTGTAAAAGGAAATTTTTTCATGCTCATTAATAATGGCAAGCGCTTTAAAAAATATTTTGTTGCGATTTTAATTGGTCTACCTACCTGGTATGTGATTGGAATATTACTTAACCAAAGTGATCGTTTTGGTAAAGCCATGTTTAATAGTACCACCATCGATTCTGGTAGAGCCATCATGTTTGGATATGTTGGTATTGCCATTGGTGATATTTTAATTGGCCTTGTAAGTCAGTATTTTAAGAGTCGTAAAAAAGCGCTCCTTTTATTTTATGGTCTTACTATGCTTGGCTTATTGTTTTATTATAGTAATTATAACAACTCCGATACGACCATGTATTTGGTGGCCGGATGGCTTGGTTTTAGTACCGGTTTTTGGGCCATCTTTGTTACCATGGGTGCCGAGCAGTTTGGCACTAATTTGCGTGCAACAGCAGCTACTACCATTCCTAATATGGTGCGCGGCGCACTTCCTTTAATGAATATGCTGTTTTTGGATTTGTTTCAAAAGTCTTGGCACTGGTCCATTGTATATAGTGGTATTATTACAGGCATCATTGTTATGTGCGTAGCATTTACTGCCTATGCTTTTACTGAAGAAACATTCCATAAAGATTTGGATTATATGGAACTGGACTAATATTATATTCCCCCAAATGAAATTTTTAGTAATCCGCTTTTCGTCAATTGGTGATATCGTTTTAACAACGGCTGCTATTCGTTGTTTAAAACAGCAAGTCCCGGATGCTGAAATTCATTTTTTGACCAAAGAAAGTTTTAAACCGGTTACACTGCATAATCCATACATTTCGCAGTTTCATTATTTAAAGGATGATTTAAATGAAACCATTGCAGCGCTAAAAGCGCAAAATTTTGATTGGATTATAGATTTACATAAAAACTTTAGAACCTGGCGCATTAAAACAGCGCTTAAAGTATCTGCTTTAACCTATAAAAAACTAAGCCTTCATAAGTTCTTTTTAACTAAGCTTGGCATCAAAAATAAAATCCCTAATCGTCATATTGTAGACAGGTGTATCGATACACTCGCGCCACTTGGCGTGCAAAATGATGGCAAAGGGCTCGATTATTTTATTGCCCCCGAGGATCATATTAAAGCAGAGGATTTACCTACGGCGCATAGCGCCGGTTATGTAGCGCTTGTTATTGGCGCATCCTATGCCACCAAAAAACTACCACTTCTAAAACTACAGCAGCTTTGCAAAAAAATTAATTTTCCCATTGTGCTGGTAGGTGGACCAGAAGACGCCAAAGAAGGGGATGCAGTGGCCGCTATCGACCCTATTAAAATTTACAATGCCTGCGGAAAGTTTAGTTTAAATGAGTCTGCTAGTATTGTTCAAAAATCGAGAATGGTTATTTCTCATGATACGGGGTTACAATACATCGCTTGTGCCTTTAACAAGCCCGTGCTTGCCATTTGGGGCTCCACGTCACCAATGTTACAGGTAGAGCCTTACTATGGCGAGGCAACGGCCCCTGCAATGGGTTTGAGTATGCCGCCGTATCAAAATTTTATAGTACCACATTTGACTTGTCAACCTTGTTCCAATTACGGCACAAAAAAATGCCCCAAAGGGCATTTTAATTGTATGATGCTACAAGACACTACTGCGATTGCAGCAGCCGTAGAAAAATATTTATAAAGTTTTTAGAACGTCGTTCATGCTTCTAACAGCATCTGCGCTTTTGTTAAACGCTGCTTGCTCGTCTGCAGAAAGGTCCATGTCAACAATTTTTTCCCAGCCATTCTTGCCAATTACAACAGGAACGCCTAAGCAAATATCGTTTTGACCATATTCGCCATTAAGGCTTACGCAACATGTAAATAATTTTTTCTCATCACGTACAATGCTTTCAACTAATGCAGCACCGGCGGCACCTGGAGCATACCACGCAGATGTTCCTAATAATTTAGTGAGTGTTGCACCACCAACCATCGTGTCAGCAATAATTTTTTCTTGTTGCTCTTCAGATAAAAACTTAGTTACTGGAATGCTATTCCATGTAGCATGCTTGATTAAAGGAATCATCGTTGTATCGCCATGACCACCCACAACAAGTGCGTTTAAATCGGCAGGGCTACAATCAAGTGTAGTGCTTAATTGATATTTGAAACGAGCGCTATCAAGTGTACCGCCCATACCAATAATTCTATTTTTTGGTAAACCAGTAGATTGTAATGCCAAGTAGGTCATGGTATCCATTGGGTTACTGATCACAATAATGATGGCGTTAGGAGAGTGCTTTAAAATATTTTCACAAACACCTTTTACGATACCTGCGTTGGTGCCAATTAATTCTTCGCGGGTCATACCTGGTTTACGAGGTAAGCCAGATGTGATTACTACAACATCAGAGTTTGCTGTTTTAGTATAATCGTTGGTGCTACCAGAAATTCTAGTATCAAAACCAAGCAATGCTGCTGTTTGCATCATGTCTTGTGCTTTGCCTTCTGCAAAACCTTCTTTGATGTCTAATAAAACAAGTTCGCTTGCTAATTCTTTGCGCGCAATATTGTCTGCACAGGTTGCACCTACTGCTCCAGCGCCCACTACCGTAATTTTCATATACAATGTATTAAAAGGTGAATGTTATTTTCAGGCGCAAAGGTACGTATAGAATACCATTATAATGTCTTAATGCGTCCCAATTAATTTGAGTAATTCCGGGATTTCTACCCCCATTTCGTAAGCTTTAACAAACTGTTTGCGGTTATCGTAAACGGCTACAAATGGGGTGTATTTTACCTGGTAATAAGAGGGGATGCTATACTGCTGGTCTTGACCGCATACCATATTTGGGCATCCAATGAGTCCATATTTTTCTGAAAAAGCTTTTAGCTCCGGTATGCTTCTGCTGCCGGCCCATACAATATAAGTATGCTTTAGGCTATCAATGTTTTTAACCATTTCTGTAGCCTCGTGCTGACAATGTCCACAGTCAGGACTAAAGTAAATGATGATGGT
>JAGNTI010000205.1 GCA_017987615.1 Sediminibacterium sp.
AACACAGTTTACGCAGCATCAGAAAAAGGAATTGTAGTATTACAAAGTCAAATTCCTACTGGTTTTTACGCAATCAATGATATAAAAATTACCAGTAAGCCCTTTATTGATCCTTTTAACAGACTCGTAATTCAACACGAAAAAACAACAAGACTATTACCACTAGAAGACCCTACCCTCCATACCAATATAGTAGATACCATCATAGCTCCTCGTAAATTATTTACTAAAGACGATATCCAAATTAACATAGTAACAAGCGGAGGCAACCCCGCCCCTACACAACTCATAAAAGTTGAAGTAACAAAAGACAACCAATCCGTTTACGAACAATACACACTTGAGCAAACCATTAAAATTGACTCCATACTTCCAACAGGAAATTACCAACTTAAAGTATACGCAAACAATATCTTACGCTATAACAGCGCTTTATCCATCGAACTTCCATGGCAGCAAAATCCGTTGTTTCGAATTTCGATATTACTACTTGTAATAACAGCGCTTTATTTGTTTTTCAAAAATAGGTACAATCAAAAGTTGTATGCAAAAAAAATAATTAATAACAGGCTAGAATTAATTCAGCAAAACTTAAATCCTCACTTTGTCTTTAATTCATTGAATCTAATTTATAGTAGTATTTTAGAAGATAAAAAAGAAGAAGCACTACAAACAGTTAGAGATTTTTCAAACTTACACCGTAGTTTTCTAGAAAGATCTAAAGAAAAGCAGGTATCCATTGCATCTGAATTAAATTTTATTGAATCGTATTTAGCCATAGAATCAATGCGCTTTCAAGAAAATATAGCCATTAACTATACCCTTAACATTAACCCCTCTTGCGATACAGATACCATTTTTATTCCGCCCAATATTTTACAACCACTCATTGAAAACGCCATAAAATATGGCATATTAGGGTATCAAGGAACAGAAATACCAACTATATTTATTGATGTACTAAGCAGTAACCAACAGGTAATTATTGCCATTGAAAACCCTATCGGAGAAACTGTCGAGCTTTACAAAGGAACAGGCATGGGCCTTTCTATAGTAGGTGAAAGAATAAAATTATTCAATCAAGAGAGAAAATCTAATATTCAAATACTCACCAATCAATTGAGTTCGCATTTTAAAAAAGGATACCGGGTTACTATAGAAATTAATTTATAAATGCATCCATTGCAACAGTTGGTTTGCCAGTATCATCAAACGCACCTAGCTTATACCCTTTCCAACTATTATAGCTCTGGGGCTCCCAATAAAAAACACCTAAGCCTTTTTTCTGATTCACCGACTTGGTTTTTGAAATTAAATCTTGAATAAATGATTTACAAGCAGTAGCTGCCGACGCTTCCATACCAACTTCACTAATCATAATTTCTTTGTTGTACCTCGCCACCATATCATTCATGTTGTTTAAGCATTGCATATTTAAACTAGACCAATTTGACACACTCGGATACAAAGACATGGCAATAATATCATAGTCTACTTTATTAGCCGTTAAGCCATCAAACATCCATCTAAACATGGCGTTGTCGTAACCGTTAGAAATATGTACAATTACTTTAGAAGACGCACTTGTTTCTCTCACAGCTTTTGAACCTGCCTGTACCATGGCAGCAAACTGTGCCATATTTTTAGAGGCCCTTCCTTCTTCCCACAACATTCCATCATTGGTTTCATTACCAATTTGAACCCATGCTGGAACAACACCTGCATTTAATAGTGCCGTTAACACTGTTTTAGTATGTGTGTAAACCGCTTGATTTAATCCAGCCGCATTATAAGATAACCAAGCTTTTGGTTTATTTTGTTTACCTGGATCGGCCCAAAAATCACTGTAATGAAAATCAATCATGACGCGCATACCAGCATTTTTGGCACGAACAGCCATTTTTACCACATCTGCCTGACCACACCATCCATTATCTGGATCTACCCAAACCCTAAATCTTAATGAATTAATCCCTTTGCTTTTTAAAACTGAAATACAATCAGACTGAGTTCCATTAGACATATAAAATTTTACCCCAGCAGCTTCCATTTCAGAAAGCCATCCAATATCGGCCCCTTTTGCAAAGAAGCTTGTATCAACGGTAACGGGTGGTTCAATTATTTTGTAAGGCTTTTTACAAGCAGCCATTTGAACACTCACGATTAAAAACAAAAAGAACAATACTTTTTTCATAACGATGTTTTAACACAATTAAAATTAAGCGGTTTTTTGGTATAAGATACATTCTTTATTTTTACGCCATGAGGGAAACCTACAACCAAACAAAACCTTGGGAATCAGAAGAAACGGACCTGCTAACGGCAACCGATACCCCCTATCAACTCATTGTTTGGAATGACGAAGTCAATACGTTTGAGTGGGTGATTGAAACCTTAATAGATGTGTGTAAACATACACAGGAACAGGCCGAACAATCAGCCATGATTATCCATTACAATGGCAAATACGCCGTTAAAAATGGTGATTACGATACCTTAAAGCCCATGTGTGACGCAATTACTGAAAGAGGTATCAGTGCCACTATTGAATCTACCAAAAGCTAATGTCTCTTACCGTATTAGATGAAAATATTTGGTTCCCGCCCATAGAAACAGCCCTCGAAGATGGTTTACTTGCTATGGGTGGCGACCTTAGTACAGAAAGGCTTATTAAAGCTTATCAAGAAGGTATTTTTCCATGGTACGAAGGTGAAACGCCTCTTTGGTGGAGCCCCAACCCTAGGTTTGTTTTGTACCCTGCCCAGTTAAAAGTGAGCGCGACCATGAAGCAGGTGATTAAACGAAAAGAATTTGTTTTTAAAACCAATACTGCTTTTGATCAGGTAATTGCAAATTGCAAAAAAATAAAGCGCGAGGGACAGGCTGGAACTTGGATTACAAATGAAGTAGAAAAAGCATACAATGTTTTACA
>JAGNTI010000204.1 GCA_017987615.1 Sediminibacterium sp.
TGATAGTATAGCTGCTGTTTTTTCACTTGCTGTTTCGATAGCCCAGAGCCTGTAAGGTTCAGACATAATGGCAAGATCATCGGTGTAACCAGCTTTTGCTTCAAAAGCACTCTTTTCTGTGTCAGGTAATTTACCAGGCACAATACAGTCAACCAATGAACTACAAAAATCATTGGCGTTATTAACCCACGCAACAAAAGATGCATCAAGTCCTTTTAGTGCTGCTAATGCTAATACAATTTCTTTTAGTTTAATCCCATTATCACTAATAAGCTCGGTTGGAATGATAACCATACCCGCATCTTCCGAACCGCCAAAAACTCGGTAACGTTCCATCAAAAAATGTAGTAGTTTACCCGGAAACGATGCTGGAAAAGAAGCAGTAGCATCGGAAGGAAGAAGTGTAATACCTACTTCGGTGGTATTTGAAATAATTACTTGCATATCCTTACTAGCGGCACATTTTAATACTTCATCCCACTCAGATTTTGCTGACACCACCCTACTAATAGAAGCATTAATTGTAGTACGCTCTATTGGAGATCCATTTTCAATGCCTTTTTCAAGTATGGTATACAACCCTTCCTGCACGCCATAAGCATCCGTGCCTCCTTGATCAGTAGACTTTACAACCACTACCCTTCCATTAAATAAACCCTGTTTATTGGCTTTATCAATAAAGTAATCAGGCAAACCACGAAGCAATACCCCAGTTCCAAACTGCAACACTTTTTCCGGTAGTGCAAATAATGCATCCACATTTTCAGAAGCGGCACTCGCGTATGTTTTTTTATTCAACATCATAGATTAATTAGTCTTGTTTATTTTTTGTAACCATTTTGGATAATCAACGAGCAGTAATGTTGCTGGCCAGGTTCCATACCAACCATACCCTGTTCGGCGCTCAACTTCAATTTGGCGTAAATCATATTTTTTCTCGCTATCACGTCCACTAAAAAAAGGACGGTTGGTTCCTATTTCATAAAACCTTGCCCAGATAGTGCTATTAACATCTGGCGCAATGATTCTGTCTTTACCTTTTGGCTCGTTTGGAGCGTCCACGTCCACATATTTGAAGCCTTTAATTTTTACCGATTCAAACCATTCGATGCCGGCTTTGATAGCGGCAATAATTTCTGGTGACGGATTTTTTTGGCGCATTAAAAACTTAAGAATCCCCACCGACTCCTGCCCACTAATAGACACCAGCTCAAACTTTCTAGCCATTTCTGGCTGTAAAGTATTTTTATTGTACTGCGCACACCAGCCTGTTAAAACGCCATTTGCTTTAATTTGTGTTCTAACAATACATCCTACCCCCAATTCAACTGCAAGCTTTGCTTTTGGAACAAATGCCGGATCAACAACCTCAAAGTTTTTAGCGCCTTCTACAATGTCTTGCATTATATTCAGCACATTCACTATAGCGTCATCATTAAAAGTTATTTGACTTCTATAAGAAGATGCATCAGGATAGTATTGCGGCCATCCTCCTGTTGCATATTGTGCTTTAAATAAATAAGCAATTCCTTTTTCAGCAGCTTTTAGATACTTTTCATTTTTTGTTTTTTTATACGCTGCTACCAGGTACCTAATTTCTTTTGTTGTTGCACCATTGTCAATGGTTGGATCATTTTTAAGCGAGTCCGCAATAATTAATTTTCGCTCAGCCGGCGTAAGCGTTTTTTTGTAATCAACTTTAATGTCATTGATTGCTTTTGGCCAACCACCAATAGCACGCTGATACACAAGCATATTTTCGGCTACAGCATCAACCGCTGATACTTGATATACTGCTGATAATTTAAATGTAGTTGTGTCAGGCATCCAGCTGCCACCAAATAACCAGTTAAGTGTTATGTTTTTTGGCTTGATATTTCCTTTTGCGGTTTCTAGGTTATTTTTTAGCCAAGTAAATGCTGCGCCTTCTTTTACTGCATTATAAAAATAAACGCGCTGCCCCCAATTAATTTGGTTTTGAGGATTAGAAGGATTTAAATAAATAGGAGCATCGGCCATCTCTTTGGCGAACCAACCATTGATAATATAAAACTGCGCGTCTCTATGATAACGACCAAGTTTAAACCCTGGATCACCCGTAAATGAACAGTTAACCAGCACCGTTTTAGCATCTTCATTTTTAGATCCATCGTGCCATATTGCGGCGGTATTTCCGTGCGCAATAAAACTGCAGTTTTGCGCCCATGCCCAACCCCTAGGACAATAAAAGTCTACCCCACCTTCCATGATGCAGTCTTTGAAATAAAAGAAACCCGCTTCTGCATTCCAAGGACTTACTGTATCACCACCATAGGCCCTAAAAATGCAATTTTTAGCGACTAGTCTTGTGGTGGCAAAGCTTCTAAGCGCCATTTGATGGCCGCTATTTCTAACCTCCTTATTGGGGTGTAATGAATCTTTGGGGCAATTGATAAGCGCCGGCGTTGTGTTATGCTGATTTTCAAAACCATAGGTATTGGTAATCGTTAGGTTTTCGAGTACAATATCATTTGATTTTAAATTAATAGTTGCCACGCCCCAATCATCATCATTTTCGCAGCGCCAAATATCTCTTGCTAAAGAAATGGTAAGTATGGTTGTGTTTTTATCTTCTCCAATTAAGCTTACAAAATCCTTTTCTACAAAAATCTTTTCTTTATAGACGCCCGCTTTAATAAATATGATTCGGGGTGCAGATGCTGTGTCAGATAAACTATTAATAGCATCCTGTATTGAAACAAAATCGGCTCCTCCGCGTTGATCCACCACAATCATTGACTTACTTGACACTTGCGCATAAAGTTTTGTATCACTGAAAAATCCAATGATGGTCATCAAAAAAGCGAAAAAATAAAAGCTTGTTTTTTTCAATACATTATTTTTTAACTGGAATTTGTTGAATCAGCCACTGCACTAAATCTTTTGCCGCCTG
>JAGNTI010000046.1 GCA_017987615.1 Sediminibacterium sp.
CGCCATCAACACCAAATTGAGCAGCAACCATGCTACCACCAACAGGTGCGTGGGTTAAGAAGGTTGTACCACCCCAGTTTTGTGTTTTTAAACCATCATAGTTAATGGTTAAAATAAATTCTGAAGTGTTTACATTGTTGTCTGCGCGCATTAATTTAGTATAGTCGCTAATTAATGTGTAACCAGCGTCTAATACTCTTTTTGCGTAAGTAGCAGCGTCTGTGTTTCTAGCAGTACCCGTATACACTTGCGCATTTAAGTATAAACGAGCAAGAAGTGCCCATGCTGCAGCTTTATCTGCACGACCATATTCATTTTTACGCGCATCTACTAAATCAGCATCAATCGCTTTAAGTTCTGTTTCGATGTAAGAAAAGATTTCTCCACGAGTTTTTTGCTTTGGCATTACAGAGCCTAAAGCTTCTGCATCCGTTACAAAAGGAATATTACCAAATAAATCCATTAAGATAGAATATTGGTAAGCACGTAAAAATCTTGCTTCTGCTCTGTATTTTTTAATCGCTTCAGCATCCACACCCGTAATTCCTTTAGACGCAACATTTGCATCAGCAGATTGACGAATGAAATCGTTTGCTAAAGTGATTTGATAGTAACAACGGTAGTAAAGACCTGTAAGCATTGGATTGCTTGCAGACCAGTTCATGTTGTGGAAGTCTTGAATACCTGGATCTCCCCAAGAAACAACCGCTTCGTCAGTACTTAATTCTTGTGCTTTCCACCATAGGCGTAAGAAGTCAGAAGTACCTTCATCGATACCCTGAATATCTCCGTTACCGGCAGGTCCAGCATTACCTGTTAAAGCATAGCTCGCATATACTTTTGCAAAAGCTTGCTTATAACCATTTGCGTCGGCGTATACAGTTGCTGATGTAACATCATTGGTTGGCAACAAGTCTAAGGTCTTGTTACAAGATGCCAATACAACAATCGCTCCAACGGTGGCTATGATTTGTTTGTATAGATTATTTTTCATTGTTATATTTTTTTGCACTATTGATTGAATTAGAAATCAAGATTTATACCCAATACAATGGTTCTTGGACGAGGATAAAAATTATTATCAATACCGCCGTTCATTTCAGGATCTAAACCAGTATACTTAGTAATAGTTAATACATTTTGTACAGTTGCATTGATACGTAAAGAAGCTTTATCGCTAAATACTTTACCAACATTATAACCTAGGTTGATATTGTCGATACGTAAGAAAGATGCGTTTTGTACATAATAATCAGATAAGTAATAGTTAGAACCATTACCACTAAATCCTGATTTTAAATAATCTCTAGAACCGTTATTGATATAACCAATTGGGTTTAAGATATTTCTTAAAGTACCAGAACTAGATGCGATGTTATTGTATAAGTAGTTGCCAATGTTAGCACGCATTACAATACCAGCGTTCCACTTCTTGTGTGTTACACTTGAACTTAAACCAAAAAACATTTGAGGATCTACACCTTTATACTGATATAAATCTCTTTCGTTGATAACACCATCTCTGTTTAAATCAGCGTATAAACCATCGATAGGCTTATCGTTTGCATCATATACTTGCTTGAAAACAAAGAACGAACCGCGTTGGTATCCAACAGAGTGAATTAAGATTGAGTTACCAGTACCTCCACTAATACCACCAAAACGAGCACCTGCATAAGCTGGGTCATCAGAGATGGTTAATTTAGTGATTCTGTTTTGGTTGTATGTTGCGTTGAACGCGATATCCCAAGTTGTGTTTTTATTACGGATTGGTTGGATATTTAAAGTAAATTCAATACCCTTATTTTCCATCGTACCTACGTTTGCAACAATCTTATTGCTAAAGTTAGTACCAGCTGGCTGGTTTACTTCATTTAACAAATCAGAAGTTTCTCTTCTGTAAGCTTCAATGGTACCCGTAATTCTATTGTCAGCAAAACCAAAGTCTAACGCTAAGTTAGTAGTTGCTGTTTGTTCCCACTTACGGTTAAAATAATAACCATTAGGACGAGAAATTGGTGTGAATGTATTACCAAATTGATACTGTGCAGTATTTGAACCTAGGTTATAATAAGAGATATAGTCATAATAACCAATACCATCTTGTTGACCTGTTACACCATAACTCGCACGTAATTTAAGATCTGATAAAGATTTCATGTTCTTAAATAAACCTTCTTCTTTTAACTTCCAAGCAACAGCTCCTGAAGGGAATACCGCAAAACGGTTATCTGGATTAAATTTAGAAGATCCGTCTTGACGTACAGAAGCAGTAAATAAATATTTACCTTTTACAGAAATATTCATTCTACCTAAATATGAACTTAAACGGTATTCAGGTTTATCAAATTCAAAATTTGGCGTATTAACAACTGTACCATTAAAGGTTTGATCCGCAAAGTTGTAATTCGTTGTTAAATAATTTTGATACTCATAACCACCTGTAAATTCTACTCTTGTAGATAAGTAAGGAATTTCTTTAGCATAGTTTAAATACGCATTCAAATAAGTGTTGTTTCTAGTTTGACGGTATTGGTTGTTTACACCACTATGAAACTTACCTGCTGCATCTTTAAAACGCATATACGTAGTTGCTGCTTGATCATTGATCACAGTTGTTCCTTTACCTTCAGCAACATCCATACCTGTATTAACAACTACGTGTAAATCAGGAATGAAATGTACTTTATAGTCAACTAATGCATTTGCAATATGACGGGTAACATTACTTTGATCATCTTTATCTAATAAGATACCAAGTGGATTTCTTGGCGCTAAAGCACGAAGACCATTTGATGATGTAGCATCTAACCAGTTCCAATATCCATTGTACGCCTGACCACCAGAATATACTGGTTTGGTAGGGTCAAAATAAGTAGCCGCACCAATCGCACCTTGATCTGCAAAGTTTGTTTTGCTAGCAGCTAATTTGTAGTTGATATTAACAGTAAGGTGATTATCAAAAAGTGAAGGACTTACGTTTACACCAACCGTTGTTCTGTTTAGTTTATCAGATTTTAAAATACCTGACTGCATCAAATTGCCCAAAGAAAAACGGTAAGGTAATTTTTTAAGTGCGCCAGATACAGAAATGTTATTGTCTGTAGTAAGAGCTGTTTGATAAATTTCATCTTGCCAATCAGTAGAAGCTGTACCTAACATAGAGGTATAACTAGGACCTTTTGTTTTTACAATATCTCTAATTTCATCGGCAGAAAAAACATCCGCTTTTTTCGTAACATTTGAAACACTGAATTGAGAGCTAAATGCATACTTAGGTGCACCAGACTTACCTTTTTTAGTAGTGATGATGATTACACCATTTGATGCTCTCGCACCATAAATAGCAGTTGCAGAAGCATCTTTTAAAACTGAAAATGATTCGATGTCGTTAGGGTTGATAAGTGCAAGCGCATTTGCTTGACCAGAAATACCACCACCATCGATTGGCATACCGTCCACTACAATAAGTGGGTCGTTACTTGCATTTAAAGATGCACCACCTCTGATACGAATGGTACTTCCTGAACCAGGCGCACCATTGTTACTTGTGATTTGCACACCCGCTACTTTACCTTGAATAAGTTGCTCCGGTGTTGAAATAACACCTTTGTTGAAGTCTTTAGAAGACACATTCACAACAGATCCAGTTAAGTCCTTTTTACGAACGCTACCATAACCAATTACTACTACATCACTAAGCTGATCAACAGCAGGTGATAGTGCAACTGATACGGTGTTGCCGCTTAAGGTTACTTCTTTGGTTTCAAAATTCAAAGAAGATACAACTAGTGTAGTTGCCTTAGCAGGAACTTTCAAACTAAATGACCCATCGGCATTTGTTTGTGCTCCAACACCAGATCCTTTTACAAGGATACTAGCAGCCGCTAACGGCGAACCATCTTTTGCATTGGTTACTTTTCCCGTAACCGTACGATCTTGTGCAATTGATGGCAAACAGAAAACTGTTAGCATCATCAGCATTGCAACAAGTGCTTTTTTAATGTTCATAGAATTACAATTTCAATTTGAATAAATACTAATTAGTGATTAAAAATGTTTGTGTTTTTTGTTTTTGATTTGATTGAATAGATATATGATAAACCCCTGGAGCGAGGCCTTTCTTATTGATGATGAGTTGTTGTTGTCCTTTATTTTGCCATCCATTAAATATGCCGTCTACTACAACACCGGCCTGACTTAAAAGTTTAATTTGAACCTTCCCTGATTCAGGCAATTGATACTTCAAAATCGCTGCTTGCCTAACTGGATTAGGAGAAATGCTTATTGTTGTATTTAATAGCGGTAAACTAATATTGGGTGTAGCAGTAACCACTGTATTGTTGAGGTTTTTATTGGCATACACATAGTATTCACCAGGCTGTAAGGATACGCTTGCAGAACCGCCAGAAACCAACTGGTATTTATTGGAATACAAGCTGTACCAAAAACCATCTGTTGGAAAACTAACAGTAGCGGTTTGAGGTGTAACATCAAAATTACCAACAACCACTAATTTAATAGAGTCACCATTTAGTTGCATCGACTTTAAAGCGCCCGTGGTATTAACCGTATACTTATTAGATCCAAAATCAGTTACATAGGCTGGCGTTGCACGTAATTTTAAAAATTTAGCATACGCATCATATAAACCCTTACGGTTTGCATCTTGCAAATAATCCCATTTAATAGGTTTTTCTGAAAGGCGGCAATTGTTGGCATCTACCGTTAAATTGGTACAAGTGTTGATGCTAAAATCGTAACCGAGTTCACCAAACTGCCACATTAATTTTGGACCTGGTGTAAGTGCCCAAAAGGCCGCAGCCATTTCGTTTCTTTTTAAACCTGTTGCCGGATTTTTGGTACTATAACTACCAGAACCATTTCCAAAATTCAAATTTTTATATTGAAGTCTTTCTTCGTCATGACTTTCCATATACGTCACTAAATGCTGTTGTGCAAAATTTCTAGCATTTGAAAAACTAGTGCCAAAATTTGACGTTGACGTATAACCCATGGTAGCTTCAGCAAAACTATGATTTGCATTACCCCATAAAAGCATTCCGTAGTCTGCTAATTCTTTTTCTTCAGAATTGTCTGCAAAGTGCTCTAGCATGCAATAGCTTCCGGCACTAGTAGCTTGCATCGTATCATAAATGGCTTTCCAAATTTTAATACGTGAAGCGTCATAATTACCCCAAGCACCTACATTGGTTGGATTGTTTACTTGCGTGAATCCTTTAGACAAATCCCACCTATAACCATCTATATGAAATTCTTGCAGCCAGTATTTTGTAACCCTGTTTACCAATTCTTTGGTGGCCAAAGATTCATGGTTAAAATCGTTACCAACATTAAAAGGATGCTTGGCATCTGGGTTTAACCAAGGATTATTTGTTGCAGGTTTATTATTGGTACCATCCCAATACATTTTGGCAAGTGGTGAAGAACCAAATACATGGTTGAGCACCATATCCATAATTACGGCAATACCTTGCTGATGCGCTGCATCAATAAATGCTTTGATGGCTTGCGGGGTACCATAATATTTATCAGTAGCAAAAAAGAAATTTGGATTGTAGCCCCAACTGCTATTGCCTTCAAATTCAGAAAATGGCATTAACTCAATGGCATTGATGCCTAATTTTTTTAAATATGGTAGCGTGTCTTTTAATGTTTGAAAATCATGTTTGGCCACAAAGTCACGAAGCAATAACTCATAAACAACAAGATTCTTTTTATTCGGGCGCACAAAATTAGCATCGTTCCATACATATTTGGGTTGCGCGGTTTGAAGCACACTTACTATATCTGTGGTCTTACCTACTGGATAAGGTTTTAAATTAGGAAAGGTAGACGCAGCGATGTACTCGTCATTCCAAGGATCTAATACTTTATGCGTATTGTAATCTGCCACTTTTAAAGCGCCATCAATAATATACTGGTAAGCATATTCTACACCCGGTGTTAAACCTGTTAATCGAATCCAAAAACGCAAACTATCGGGCGTCATTTTCATCACATGAGGAAGTGATGGTGTCCAATTATTAAAATCACCAGTAACGGTAATAGAAGTTTTTTTAGGTGCATACAAAACAAGCGTAACTGATGTATCGCCTGGCTCATAATTAATACCGTCTTTAACACCAGCTGGAAGACCAACTAAATTGGTAGCGCCTGTCACTAAAAATGAAATAGAATCTTTACGCGTAACAGACCCACTCACGCCTTGAATTAGAATTTTTTGAGTACCTACTTTTTGCAAAACAAATTTTTGCGCAATGGTTGTTCCTGTTGTTGTAGCAATTACAGAATCGTTTACAAAAAGTGATAAAGCTGAAGACGTACTAGCACCTCCTGCAATTGAAATAGTATCACCTACCGCCTTTGTAATTGGCTCTAACGCAGGCACATACAATGGTTGTGTAAGTGGTGAATCGATACGTACAGCTAAATTATTATCATACACAGGAATGTACATATCAGATGCATCGGTGTTACGCAGTACTTGTGAACCAGTTGCATCTCTAAATAAAATAGCAATTTTTTGAATGGTTTCAGCAGTGTTGGTGATGCCAAAAAAATTACGAAGTCCACCGCTGATTGTAAACGACCAAACATTATTAGCAAGTTTTGTACACTTAACTTTATTATCTGCTACACCCCAACTCACTGGAACATACTTCCAGTTGCTACTAGATGTACTGAGTGATGTGATGGCGCCAATATGTACAAATATGTCTCCGGTAACATTTAAGATACCCTTGTTTCCTTTTGTAGCATCCGCAAAAATGGTGATTGAATTTGAAGTCTCGGTAACAAACGAAGGAGTAGTACGCAACAATTGTGCATGTGCCGACACAGCGGCTAACAAACAGCATAGCAGTACAAAAATTCTCATAAACAAGCGTTAGTTTGGCATCGTAGACCAAATGTGTAAATTTTACACGAAGTAAATTTAACTCATTTTCGTTTATGTAGAATCTACACTATATCCTATTTATTTATTTTATATATGTTTTTGGTTGATTTTTAATATAAAAATTTCTTTTACTACATAAAAAATGCCGGATAATTATCCGGCATTAACCAAAAACAGACCTAAACAAATATGGAGGGATTCATTTATTGAAACACTTTCACCCAGTCTACACGCATCTGTGCCGGGAAAATGACATCGTCGATACCAAACTTGCCACCTAAATTGCCACCTACAGCAATATTAAAAATCAAATGAAAGGTTTGATCAAATGGCCAAGCTGCAGAACCCGTATGCTCATTTTTGAAAGAGTTGTATAATTTATTGTCGATATAAAAATCAATTTTTTCTGGAGTCCACTCAATTTCATAATCATGAAACTGCGTAGATAAATTTGGAACAATTAATGATGCAGTTCTTTGTGTTCCAATCATACCATTGTAACGTTCTGTATGCACACTACCAAATGCAGAGTCTGGCGCAAAACCTACTACTTCTAAAATATCTACCTCGCCACTTTTAGGCCACTCACCATACACTTTACCTGTTGGTAAAATCCATCCAGCAGGCCACAACCCTTTACCAGTGGGTACTTTAGCCCTTATCACCATACGACCATACTTCCAATCGCCTTTGTTTTTTGTAACAAGTCTGGCAGAAGTATAATTTGAACCTTCAAATTTTTCTTTACGTGCTTCGATGATTAAATGTCCATTTTCTACGCGTGCATTTTCTTTGCGCGCATTCGTATAATATTGAACTTCGTTGTTCCCCCATCCACAAATGCGAGGACAACCAGTTCCAATATCATAACCCCATTTTGTAGAATCCGGTAAACCATTTACTAAAAAATCATCTTGCCACACCAGTTTGTTATATGTTCTTTTTTGCGCCTCAGATGCAGTAGCAACCAATGAAAGCAATAAAAACAAACCTATATTTCGAAACGTACACATAAATAATAGTATTTAAATTCTACTGATACACACGCACATAATCAACTTCAAAAGTGGCATTGTTAAAGGCAGCATCGATCGTCCCACCAAAGGTTCCACCCATGGCTAAATTTAACAGCACGAAAAAGTTTTGATTAAATGGCAACGTACTATTGTTGGCAAAAGTGAAGTAGAGTTCCCCATCAATGTAAAATTTGATAGAAAGCGCTGTCCATTCACATGCATACACATGAAACTCACTGTTGGCACCCGTAATAACTTTGGTTCCGCCTACCGCATTACCTCCAAAATTGCCCGGATAATGCAGGGTTCCGTAAATTCTATTAACGTCACTACCCTTGTGCTCTACAATATCAATTTCACCACAATTGGGCCAGCTTACGGTACTAATATTTGCACCTAACATCCATGCAGCGGGCCAGGTTCCAATACCTACTGGCATTTTTGCGCGTACTTCAACTTTTCCGTACTTGAATGCAAACTTGTCTTTAGTTAAGAGCCTAGCAGAAGTGTAAGCACTGCCACTATAGTTTTCTTTTTTGGCAATAATTTTTAAAGTTCCATTGGAAACAATGGCGTTATCCGTTCTATTGGTGTAATACTGCAACTCTTGATTGCCCCATCCACCGGCACCTAAGTCGTAATTCCATTTTGCAGGATTGGGTGCACCGGGCTGATCAAATTCATCAGACCATATTAACGATTGCGCTACCGTAACAGTAACATCAATTGATTTTGAAATGGTTTGGCCCGCAGTATTTTTTGCAATCACGTTAACCGAATAATTTCCTGAAGCTGGATATTTATACATCACAGTTCCTGTAGGCACCGTTTGAAAAACTCCATTTCCAAAATCATACTCGTACGTTGTTGCATTTGTTGCAGATGCCACAAAATTGACATTACCACTATTGTCAGTACTAACAGTAGCCGTAACCGTTAAATTAGTAGGCGCGGGATTTACAACAGGTGCATCACCTTTTGAGCAGGACCCAAAAGACAATGCACCTATTAATAAACTCAACAATAAAGAAGATAAACGCACTTTATTATAATTATTTTGCCTTCAATTTTTGATACCAAGAGTTACCGTCAGCTCCAATATTTCTTAAATGAATACTTGTAGCTGATGCACTCAAAATTTCATAAGTCGTACCGCCAGTTCCAAAATTGATAATACCATTACCCGGAACCATAAATTGAATTCTAGTAGAATTCGCCGACGTAGACGTAGATGTAGCGTCCATAAATGCTAATTTTTTAGCACCCGT
>JAGNTI010000206.1 GCA_017987615.1 Sediminibacterium sp.
TCCTTTTTTAGAATAATTTTTAACCGCTTTTAATGAAAAAAGAGAGGGTCTTTTGAGCTCCAATGCATTTAGCTGGGCAATAGAACGGCGGAGGGTTTTTAACTGTTCTTCGAGCACGTAATTGCCTTCTTCTAGAGCAGTATGTATGGCATCAGAGGTGGCTTTGGGGCACTCCTTATAGAGATACAACAACAAATCTTCCTCTTTAAACGGTTCCATACCCCTTATAAACGAGATAGGATCTGCTTTATTTTGTGGGAGCTAAAGAATCTTCGATAATATAAACGTCTTCGCCATCACGCTTCATCAGGTAACGTTCGCGGGCAAATTTTTCGAGGGCAGCAGGGTCATTTTGCAAATCGGTAAGCTCGGCTTTGGCTTTTTCAATTTGCTCTTGGTAATACTTTTTTTTGGTTTCCAACTTATCAAGTTCGGCCATGGTTTCTTTTTGCTGGAAATAATTACGCTGGTCAAAAAATAACATCCATACAATAAAAAATATGCCTGCGAGCAGGTACTTATTGGTTAGTATGGATGTTACTTTCTTCATTATTAAAAATTATTTCGTACCAAACTTGATTTTCCCTTTCGGATAAATGGCTGTTGATCCTAACATTTCTTCGATACGAATTAACTGATTGTATTTTGCAATACGATCTGTTCTTGAAGCAGAACCTGTTTTAATTTGACCACAGTTTAATGCAACTGCTAAATCAGCAATGGTTGTATCTTCTGTCTCACCGCTTCTATGACTCATGATGGTATTGTAACCATTGTGTTGAGCAAGTGTAACAGCGTTGATGGTTTCAGTTAATGTACCAATCTGGTTTACTTTTACGAGTAAGCCGTTGGCAATTTTTTTATCGATACCTGTTTGTAAACGGTCTACGTTGGTAACAAATAAATCGTCACCTACTAATTGACATTTGCTGCCAACCGCTTGTGTAAGGGCTTTCCAGCCATTCCAATCATCTTCTGCCATACCATCTTCGATAGAAGCGATCGGATATTGTTTAACCCATTTTTCCCAGTACTTCACTAGCTCATCGCTGCTCATTACTTTACCGCTACTCTTATGGAAAACATATTTCTTTTTCTTAGCGTCCCATAATTCACTGTTTGCAGCATCCATGGCAATTACAATTTGAGAACCTGTTTTGTAACCTGCTGCGCTAATTGCAGCGAGTACGGTTTCAATCGCTTCTTCGTTGCTTTGAATGTTTGGTGCAAATCCACCTTCATCACCAACGTTGGTGCTGTATCCTTTTTTCTTTAACACAGATTTTAATGTGTGAAAAATTTCAACGCCCCATCTTAAGCCTTCGCTAAATGATGTAGCGCCTACAGGCATGATCATGAATTCTTGGAAATCAATTTTATTGTCAGCGTGTGCACCACCATTTAAAATATTCATCATTGGGATAGGCAATGTTTTTGCATTGGTACCGCCAATATATCTGAAGAGTGGAAGCGCTGCTTCTTCTGCTGCTGCTTTTGCAACGGCCATACTAACTGCAAGCATTGCGTTAGCACCTAGTTTGCTTTTGTTAGGTGTTCCATCAAGTGCAATGAGCGCTTCGTCAATCGCCGCTTGTTGTGTAATATCAAAACCAACAATGGCGTCAGAAATTAATGTGTTCACATTTTTAACTGCTTTTAATACGCCCTTGCCTACATATTTTTTCTTATCGTTATCACGAAGTTCTACGGCTTCGTGAATACCTGTACTTGCACCACTTGGTACAGCAGCGCGTCCCATAGCGCCATCATCTGTTAATACATCAACTTCTACGGTAGGATTGCCACGACTATCTAAAATTTGACGGGCGTGTACTTCAATAATGTAACTCATGTTCGATTGCTTATTTTATGACTAATTAGTTTGATATTAAGGATGCAATTTAAGCATTTATAGGCGTTTCTGCGCCACTTGTTAGGGACCTAAACACAGATTCTAGGCTCTGGCTCTTATTACTGAGGAGATTAGACAATAAATCGTTGGCTACAATTTGACCTTTTGATAATATCAGGGCACTGGCACAGATAGCTTCTACTTCTTGGAGTATATGTGACGAAAAGAGCACTGTTTTTACCTGCCCTTGCTCCCTAATTACGTTTCTGATTTCAATAATTTGGTTGGGGTCAAGGCCTGATGTAGGTTCATCTAATAATAAAACGGCTGGGTTATGAATAAGCGCTGCAGCCAGTCCTACCCGCTGCTTATAGCCTTTAGATAGCTGGCCTATTTTTTTATGCGACTCGTTTCCAAGTCCAGTAAGTTCAATACTATTTGTAACAGCATTTGATACGCTTTCGATAACGTGCACTTTACCAATAAAACTGAGGTATTCTTTAACGTACATGTCGTAGTAGAGTGGGTTGGCTTCTGCCAAATAGCCTATTTGCTTTTTTGCTGCAATAGGATCTTTCACCACATCAATGCCGTTAACGGTAATAGATCCAGCATCGGGGGTTAAATAGCCGGCAATCATTTTAAGTGTCGTGCTTTTGCCAGCACCATTAGGGCCTAAAAAACCAACCACAGCGCCAGCCGCCACAGAAAAACTGATGGACTGCACCGCTTTTTGCGTACCGTAGTTTTTACTTACCTCTTTTACCTCAATAGACATAATACAAAGATATCATTTCTTGTAAGAGCCGGCCACTTCAATTTCATAAACAATCTATAAAATCAGTGATTGTATTCACCTTTAATGGCATAGTAGCCAAAAATACTCATGCCTACAGCTATGGGAATAAAAATCACTACAAAAACACCCCATTGTATTACGGTATCGACACCAGGTTTTACAGCAATTTCATGCGCAGCGGCACGCACAATAAAATAAATGCTTGCAGGACCTAATAATAGCCAAATGATGCCAGCTAGTTTTTTAATTTGATTCATAGCAAATA
>JAGNTI010000207.1 GCA_017987615.1 Sediminibacterium sp.
TCCATGTTGCCGCATCGTATACGTCTAGTGGTGTAGCTGTGCCATTTTTGATTGATTCAACAAATGCATGAATCACAAAAAAGTCCATGCCGCCATGACCAGCACCTTCGGTTTCTTTACTCCAACGCGCCCATAATGGATGATCATATTTATCCAACCATTCTTTAGCAGGCTCCCACTGATGCGATTTAGGAGATTTATCCTGAATATAAATACTCTTGTTCACGTCCATCCATAAACCTTCTGTTCCTTGTACCCTAAATCCTAAAGAATATGGTCGTGGCAAATTGGTATCGTGTTGTAATAAAATAGTTTCACCATTAGCACACTGAATATTGGTTGTAACAACATCGCCAAGTCTAAAATTCACTTTTGCATTGGGATGATTTTCGCCACCTTGTTTTACCACATGGTTGTGAAGACCTCTTGCTTTTGAAGAGAATGAACATAAGTTTATAAAACGGTTACCTCTATTAATATTGATATAATTAGCAATAGGCCCAACTCCATGTGTTGGATACAAATCACCGTTGCGCTGCACAGAATGCTCTGTTCTCCAAGCTGCTTCCGAAAAAGCCTTAGCGCCAAATTCTACTGGCGTGTTTGCAGGATTATTGCCGTTGTTAAATTTAACTTCTCTTAAATCGTGCTGATATCCTCCTTGTAAATGAATCAGCTCTCCAAATAGTCCTTGACGCACCATATTTAAAACGGCCATCACGTCACGGCGGTAACAAACATTTTCAAGCATCATTACTTGAGCGTTGTAACGTTCTGCTGTTTTTACTACATCCCAATGATCTTGTAAACTAAGTCCTATACAAACTTCGGAACCAACATATTTAACACCTGCTTCTAGGGAACCTACAATCATTGGTTTATGCCATTCCCAAGGGGTTGCAATTACAACACCATCTAATTTTTCTTTTTCCAACATACGCTTCCATGCATATGCATCGCCGGTATATATAGCAGGCATTTTTTTGCCAGACTTTGTAACTTCCTGTTTTGCACTTTGCAACATATAATCACTAATGTCACAAATTGCGGTAACCTCCACATCTTTTCTAGTTAGAAGTAATTCCAAATGATTTTGCCCCCTTAAACCAACACCGATAATGCCTATTTTAACCGCATTACTGGTGGCTGATTTTGCAAATAGTTGACTTGATGGCATAAATGCTACAGAAGCAGCAGCCAGGCTGCCATTTTTAAGGAAGTTGCGTCTTTTCATTAGAATTAAGATTTAAGGTGTTCAAGATAAATAAATTATAACAATTTTAAGGCCGTTTTAAGTAGTTTGCAGGGTATACAAGGCAAGATTTGAAAATTGATCAAGAATATAGCAAAAATGAGCAGTAGGCCCCCCTTTTTCTACTGGTGTATTATTCTAGTGTTTTTTTGCATGAAAGCAAATGCACAAACAGACACCACTTTTTGGTTTGCGGCCCCAGACCTCCAAGAGGCACATGGTGACCGACCCATTTTTTTAAGGTTTTCAACTTCCAATACAGCCGCTGATATTACCATTTCTCAACCAGCGAGTCCGGGCTTTACCCCCATTAGTATAAATATTCCCGCCAACAGTTCCAACTCCGTAAATCTTACCACTATAATTACGCAGATAGAAAATGTTACGCCCAATACCGTTAGCAATAAGGGTTTATTAATAAGATCCAATAGCCCCATATCTTGCTATTACGATATTGCCAATGGTTCTAATGGAGATATTTATGCGTTAAAAGGTAAAAATGCACTGGGTACAAAATTTACACTCCCCTTTCAAATGGGTTTTATAGGAAGACCACTTCCATTATATACTACCGATTTTATTGTACTGGCTACAGAAAATAATACACAGGTTACGATTACACCCAAAGCCAATTTAATGGGGCATGCAGCCGGTGTTCCATTTACCATTACGCTTCAAAAAGGAGAAACCTATACCTGCACTGCAGCTACAAACGTTGCCACTGAAAGACCAGGAGGTACTGTTATTACTTCCAATAAACCAATTTGTATTTCCACAAAAGATGACTCTCTTTTTTACACTGGACAGGGATGCTCGGATACTGCTGGCGACCAACTTATACCAGACAACATTGCTGGGCAAGAATTTATTGTAATAAAAGGATACTTTAATAGTCCCGATTTTTATTATGTTTTTGCCATTGAAAATAATACCCTTGTAAAAGTAAACGGAGCTACTGTAGCAACTTTACAAGCAGGCGATTATTATAAAGGATCTTTAAGCGAGAATTCCTGTTTTATAAATTCAGACAAGCCCGTTCATATTTTTCATATTACAGGTTTTGGTTGCGAATTGGGCGGTGCTATCATTCCTTCTATCAAGTGCACCGGATCAAAAAGCATTAGTGTTACCAGAGCTTCAAGCACAGGTAGCTTTTTTTTAAATGTATTAGCCCCAAAAAATAGCATCAATGATTTTAAACTCAATGGAAGCAATACAGGCATTGACGCTAGCTTATTTAGCCCAGTAACCGGTAGCAATGACGAATGGATGTATGCCAGATTAAATATTCCATCCTCAGTAATTTCAGGTGGAGTAAATGCTTTAATTGAAAATAGTAAGGGCAAATTTCACGTGGGTGTAATTCAAGGCGGAGCTAGTTCAACAGCCCGTTATGGTTACTTTTCTGATTTTAGTAGTAATGTAATTCAGCTCATTGACGCCACTAAAAACACAGAAATTTTTACAAACAATCAACCCATTTGCTACAATACCACGGCTTCCATCAATGCAGTAACGGGGGACGCCAATACCTATACATGGACAGGACCAAATAACTTTTCAAGCACTGGCGCTAATTTAGTAATCAATAATTTTACGAGCCTAAATAATGGAACCTATACCATTACATCGGCGTCTACTGCTTGTGGAGTTGCCACAAAAA
>JAGNTI010000047.1 GCA_017987615.1 Sediminibacterium sp.
TAAAATCATTACTAGCTAAGCCTTTTGCTCATTATATAGCCAATAAGGTTAAAAAAGAGGCGCAGCAGGCTCTACAAGACCAAACCTCCATCTTTAAGGCTTTATTAAAAGGTGTCAAAAACACCCAATTTGGTAAAGACCATGGATTAGACACCTTGCAGGATTACGAAGGCTTTAAAAAAGCGGTACCTATTAGAGACTACGAGCAGTTTGTCCCTTATATCAATATGGTAAAAGAAGGCAAGCACAATATATTATGGAAAGGCCTTCCTATTTATTTTGCTAAAACAAGCGGTACCACTAGTGGTGTAAAATATATCCCAATCACCAAAGATTCTATTGATAACCATATCAATACTGCCCGTAACGCGTTACTATGTTATATGGCCGAAACGGGAAATACAGGTTTCGCCTCTGGCAAATTGATTTTTTTAAGCGGCTCACCGGTATTAGAAAGAGTAGGAGGTATTGCAACCGGAAGGTTAAGTGGCATTGTTAACCATCACGTGCCTGCTTATTTACGTTCTAATCAATTACCTAGTTACGAAACCAATTGCATAGAAGATTGGGAGCAAAAATTAGACGCTATTGTAGCAGAAACCGTGGATCAGGATATGACACTTATTAGTGGCATACCACCATGGATGCAAATGTATTTTGATAAATTAGAAGCCACCACCCATAAAAAAGTAGGCGAGCTGTTTCCTAATTTTAATGTGATGGTGCAAGGGGGTGTTAATTTTGAACCCTACAAAGCCAAATTATTTGAAAGTATTGGTAGAAAAATTGACACCGTCGAACTCTTTCCTGCAAGTGAAGGTTTTTTTGCTTTTCAAAATTCGCAAACCGAACCTGGATTATTATTAAATACCAATAGCGGTATCTTTTTTGAATTTATTCCAGCCGATGAAATTTTTGCTGAAAACCCTACAAGGCTTTGTTTGAGGGAGGTTGAGCTGGGTAAAAATTATGCACTCATCATCAATAGCAATGCTGGACTTTGGGGATATAATATTGGCGATACCGTAAAATTTGTAAGTCTAGATCCCTATAAAATTATCGTGTCTGGCCGCATCAAACATTTTATTTCTGCATTTGGCGAACACGTTATTGGTGAAGAAGTTGAATCGGCTCTGTTACAAGTAACGGCTCAAACAAATACAAGTGTTACCGAATTTACCGTGGCGCCATTTGTGGCTGGGGTAGATGCTAACGGGAAAAGTTACCACGAATGGTTTATTGCATTTGAAAAAGCGCCTTCTAACATGGCTGATTTTGCTGCTCAGTTAGACAGTGCTATGCGCCAACAAAATGTATATTATGACGACCTTATAAAAGGGGCCATTTTAGAGCCTTTAAAAATAAGACCCCTTCAAAAAGATGCATTTGTGCAGTACATGCGATCTATAGGCAAATTAGGGGGGCAAAATAAAGTGCCAAGGCTTAGTAATGACCGGGTTTTAGCAGATGCACTTTCAAACTACCTAGCCCCCGTATTGTAGTTTAATTTTATCTTATCTTGTGGCAGTAAAAAAAGAGGGTTGGAAATACCCATATAAAAAATGAGTAGTCAAAAAAGGATCGCCATATTCGGCTCTACAGGTTCCATAGGAACGCAAGCACTTGAAGTGATTGCCGCCAACCCAACACTATTTAGTGCCGAAGTATTAACGGCTCAAAATAACGATACCCTACTAATTGAACAAGCATTAGCGTTTAACCCTAATGTGGTGGTTATTGGGGACGAAAAAAAATACCTAACGGTAAAAGAAGCACTTGCAAAAACCGACATTAAAGTTTTTGCAGGCGAGCAAGCGCTAGTTGAAGTAGCAGCACTGGATTGTTACGATATGATGCTTGCTGCGATTGTGGGATATGCGGGATTGAAACCAACTTTAAAAGCCATTTCGTGTGGTAAGCCTATTGCGCTTGCCAACAAAGAAACCCTTGTGGTAGCAGGTGATATTGTGATGCAAATGGCAATGGAAAAAAGAGTGCCCATTATTCCCGTAGACTCTGAGCACTCTGCTATATTTCAATGTTTAGTAGGAGAAGGGCGCAATAAAATTGAACGCATTATTTTAACGGCGAGTGGCGGACCATTTTTAGGTAAAAAACCTAATTTTTTGGTGAACGTAAAACGCGATCATGCATTACAACATCCTAACTGGAGCATGGGTGCAAAAATTAGCGTAGACTCGGCAACCCTTATGAATAAAGGGCTTGAAATGATTGAAGCCAAGTGGTTGTTTAATTTGCAGCCTTCACAAATTGAAGTGGTGATTCATCCGCAAAGTATTATTCATAGCATGGTGCAATTTGATGATGGAAGTATCAAAGGGCAAATGGGCCTACCGGATATGAAACTTCCTATTCAGTACGCACTTGCTTTTCCGCAGCGTATAGAAAATAATTTTCCACGCTACGATTTTAGAAAGCCAAACACGTTAACCTTTGACGAGCCGGATACCAAAACCTTTAGAAATTTAGCATTGGCGATAGACGCTTTACACAAAGGTGGTAACCTGCCTTGTATTTTAAATGCGGCCAATGAAATTGCTGTGTATGCATTTTTAAGAAACAGAATTGGATTTTTGGATATGACAGAAGTGGTTGAACAAACCATGCAAAAAATGCCTTTCATCGAAAAGCCAACCCTCGAAGAGTATTTTGAAAGTGATGGCGAAGCAAGAAGTTTTGCAGCGTCACTTATTCATTTGTAAAAAGTTTTTCAATATATATTTATGACATTATTAATGATAGATTGGTTAAGCGTTGGTGTTAAAGCCGGACAGTTTATTTTATCTTTTTCAATTTTAGTAACCCTGCATGAGCTCGGGCATTTTATTCCTGCCAAATTATTTAACTGTAGGGTAGATAAGTTTTATTTATTTTTTGATCCTTGGTTTAGTATTTGGAAAAAGAAAAAAGGTGAAACCGAATATGGTATTGGTTGGGTTCCGTTTGGCGGCTATGTAAAAATTGCCGGCATGATTGACGAGAGCATGGATAAAGAGCAAATGAATAAGCCCGCAGAGCCACACGAGTTTAGATCTAAACCAGCTTGGCAGCGTTTGATTATTATGATTGGTGGCGTGCTTGTAAACGTGGTACTTGCGATTGTTATTTTTATCGGTATTACCTGGGTATGGGGTGAAGAATATTTGCCTGTTAAAAATTTAAAAAATGGAATTGTTGCCGATTCGTTGGCAAAATCAATTGGCATTAAAGATGGTGATAATGTGGTTGGTATTGATGGCAAACCGCTCGAAGCCTTTGGAACACTAGAAGCTGAAATGGTTTTAGGTGACGCTAAAGTTTTACAAGTAACCAGAAACGATAGTGCATTTGATTTGCAAGTACCGGAAGGATTTACCAAAAAGCTTGCTAAAGTGGCTAACGAAACATCACTTGTGATGCCACGCTATCCAGCCATTGTAGATTCAGTGTCAAGTACTGCTGTGTTTACAAAAGACGCACTTTTAAAAAATGACCAAATCATCGCATTCAATAATAAACCGTTTTTATATTATCACGAGTTTGATCAATTAAAAAAAGGATACGAAGATTCTATTGTGAGTTTAACAGTGCTTCGTGGTGCTGATACCGTGGATGTGCGCGTTAAAGTAAACGAAAAAGGAAAGCTTGGATTTTTTGGAAAAAATCCACTCGTATTATTTGGAACCAACACAAAAACCTATGGCTTTTTTGAATCTATTCCGGTAGGTTTTACCAAAACATGGGAAACACTTGATCGTTATGTTACGGGTATCAAGCAAATTTTTACCGGCAAAGTAGCCGCTAGTGATTCGTTAGGAAGTGTAATTAGTATTGGAAATACTTTTCCGGGTACTTGGGATTGGGAACGTTTTTGGACATTAACAGGTATATTTTCTATCATACTTGCTTTTATGAATATTTTACCTATCCCGGCACTCGATGGGGGACATGCACTCTTTACCTTGTATGAAATGATCACCAAACGTAAACCTTCCGATAAGTTTATGGAATACGCACAAATGGTGGGTATGGTGCTTTTATTAAGTTTAATGGTGTATGCTTTAGGTCTCGACTTTTGGAGATTATTCAAATAAGTCTATAAATAGTGTTACCTTTGCTGTTGGCTTTTTGCTAACCGCATAGCTATGGGGTCGTACTGGTTTTGACAGCATAGGTTATTGTTGGTGTAAGCATGCAGTGCGTTGTGTAATTAGCACTTCAATCTGAATACTCAAACTTCAAATGGCAATACTCAGTATGCCATGGCTGCTTAATCAGTGATTAAGTAACCATTTGGGCCGCCGCACAGGTTCGCTTATTTCCATGTGCCGCCGCCGACTCAAAACAAAATAAGATGCTGCAATAGAAGGCTGTGACTATTGCTTAAGATTATCCAGCTAAGCGATAGGTTGGTTTGTTCGTTCCCGGCCTTTCGTCTACAATGAATATCGAAATAAGCATGTAGAAAGCTAATGGTTACGATGTTTGGACAGGGGTTCGACTCCCCTCGACTCCACAAGAAAAGCCACCTCATTCAGGTGGCTTTTTTGCGTATAAATACATAATTAGTTCCCAATCCTTTAGTCTAATTTTATCAGATTGATATTCAATTCTGCAGCCTTTATATTTCCTGGGCGTCCTATTTCATCTACAAAAAATCAATTATGAGAAAATTGTCTCTAGTGTTATTGCTTTTAACTGTATTGTATGCATTCCCTAAAATTTCATCTGCAATGCCACTTTCAAAGAACGCTGAAGTGTTCCAATCACTGGAAAATTTGCAAAAGTTTAAAATAAAAACTTTAAATGAAATCGAATATTGGTGGGTGTTATATAATGACGGATGCTACCATTTATACCGAGTTGAAATTGTTGGCGGTCTTTTAGAGTTTTGGACACCATTGGGTTATTGGAATTACATTGGATCAACTACTACTTGTGCTTTTTCTTATGAGGAGATGGATGTAATGTGTTAGTTATTAATCTCTACTTCAATAGTTAAAATTAAAAAAATGAAAACATTTATTTCGATATTAATGACGGTTGTTTTATTGTCTTCAGCGGCTTTTAATAATCAGGCAGCTGCGCAAGCAAATAATGCTGATACAATTCTTAGTTATAGCTTTGATAATTTTAAAGGGAAGCCAAACTATTCGCCATCTTATGTGCTCATAAAAAGTAAAACGAGTGGGAAGGTATTGTATGAAAATTATACCAATCAAGGGAAATGTTTAACTTGTTACGACAAGCTGATTTTCAAAGCAGATTCTTGTTACAATAAGAAAAATTTTGCTGATGCAGCTGTTTTATATACTTCTGCATTTACACTGAATGATAATCAAGGTAAGGTTAAGCATAGGCTTGCGGCAGCATGTTGTTATGCTACATTACATGATCTAGACCTTGCATTTGAAAACCTGAATAGGGTTGTATTTATAGCAAAGTTTCGGAATCTCCAAGAACTTTCAAATAACAACTGTTTCAAAATTCTTCAAAAAGATAAAAGATGGCCTCAACTTATTGAAGGGGTGATTAAAAACCTAGAAGGTGTGGAATCAGCCATCAAGCGCAGTTATTGATCGGGAAAATAGGAGTGTATCTTTAAGTTAATTATATTTGATATCCAATAAATAAATACGAATATGAAAAAGATACAAACCTTAATGGCTGCTTTTAAGGCCAATTACAAAAAAATGACCCTGCTTTTTGTAGGCAGCTTATTAATTATTGCTGGGGCTTCTGCCTTTAACTTAAAAGCAGACAATCCGGATGGTATTGTAGGAGTTTGGAAAACAGGTGAAGGAACAGCAATGGTGCGCATTTACAAAAACGGTGATAAGTACCAAGGTAAAATAGTTTGGTTAAAAGAACCCAATGATCCAGAAACAGGAAAGCCCAAGGTTGATAAAAATCATCCAGATGAAGCTTCTAAAGCACGTGCCATTTTAGGCCTTGTAAATATTTGGGGCTTTAATTACAAAGGTGAAAATGTTTGGGACGGTGGTAATATTTATGATCCTAAAAATGGTAACACCTATTCTTGCACCATGAAATTGCAAAACGCCAACTCACTTGAAGTAAGAGGTTATATTGGTGTTTCGATTATTGGTAGAACAGATACTTGGACTAAACAAGTATTAAGGTGATACAAAGTTAAATCCAATATTAAAATATAAAGGATTGCCCAACCTGCTTTCAAAGTAGCGTTGGGCTTCTTTTTTTCCATTTTTTACATTCATAACTTCAAAACGGTAGTTGTAACGCATGCCAGCCTCAGCGTGGAACCATACAAAACCGCTTAGTTTTTTATCCCACATCACTTTAGGCTTAAACTCACCTCTTTGAATAAATACCGATCCGTTTTGACTATTTGATAGCGGCATCCAAAACTGGTTTCCTTCTAATTCAAATCCTGCTTGTAACATATTGAATGTAGAAAAATTGTATCGCATAAATCCCCTGGCAGGTAATAATAGTTCCATACCCCATTTGTCGTTGAAGGTCTTATTCCAAAATAAAACAGGTACATGAATAAGTTGACCTGCGCGGTAGGTGCGGGCGATACCCGTACCAATCATATTTTTCTCTGATTTTTTCCAGCCGTAAATAAATGTTCCACTTAATGTAAGGGCATCTTTATTAATGGCGCTCATATTATGAAACACTCCATTAACATCTGCACTTGCTTGAATGATTAAAAAATTCTTTTCGTTAAGTGGTTTAAAAATATTGGTATTGATTCCTGCACTTGTTAGATTATGGTTATTAAGTGTAGAAGCAAATTGGTTGGTTCCTGGCTTTTCAATTTCAAATTTGCTACCCCAATAATTGGCGCCTAATTGCCAAATAATTTTGTTGTTAGAAATAACAGGAATATTTACTTGTGCCTTAAATGATGTTAACTGGTTAACATGAAAATCTTGCATGGCAGGTAACATGCCACCCAGTGGCACACCAGGCATATGAAAAGCGTTGAATCTTTCAAAACCAAGGCTGATAATTTTTTGTGGAGTTTGATTTAATACTTTTGGCGTGCAATAGCGTTTAACACCATCAGCTTCTCCAAACTTGCTATAATCAAAATTATCTGTGGTGTCAACTTGTGCCATTGTGGTGTTGGCAATGAGTAAAAACGCGCCTAGTAAAATCTTATGCATGTTGTATAAATTTTTAATAAAATTAAGGTCAATATTAATAACGTTATTGGATGGTCAATTGTTTTATCTAACAACCACAACTTCGTTGTAAGGGACTCTAAACCTTGGTCCCCAAATACCTGGTTCAGTACCTTTACCCACCGCAATAATCATGTTTATTTCTGCACCAGCTGGTAAGCCAAGCGCACGCTTAACACGTATAGCATCAAAGCCTTCCATTGGGCATGATTCAAAACCCTCGGCGGCAATGGATAACATAAATGTTTGGGCAGCAAGCGCACAAGATTTATGTACCGTAACGCGCTGATCTGCATCTCCGCCAAAACGCATAAACGGTTTGCGAAGGCCCATAAAAAAGCAGAGCGCTCTTCTAATAAGTGTGGTGATACCAAGAATATCGGAGCGGTAGGCTAGAGGCATTAGTTTGCCATAATAATCCAGTCCTCTTTTTTGAGCGGTATTAGGTTCGCCACTGATGCCTTCTTTTATTTTATTGTAGTTCCAAGCGGCTCTTTGTTTCCAAAGGTCTTTTCTGGTAACAAAAACCACCAATTGCTTTGAAGTTCTAGCTGCATTTTGATCGAGACAAAGCGCTGTAAAAGATTCTTTTAAAACGGGATCTTTGATCCATTGGAACTCCCATAATTGCATATTGCTGCTGTTAGGAGAAAGAATGCTTCTTTCCAAACTTCTTACGATTACATCGTCAGGTACTTCGATGTTGGCATCAAATTTTCGGTTAGAACGTCTGCGTTGAATGATTTCTTCAAAACTACTGCTTAATGACATGGTATGGATTTACGATTTATAGAATTGTAAATATCGTTAGATTTTGGGTATTAAAGATATATTTGTACCTCTAAACAATCAAGAAGCGCAATGGTTCAACTTCCTACACGTCAGGCAAACAATTTTGATTTGTTGCGTATTTTATTTGCTTGGTTTGTGATTGTATCCCATTCTTACGTTTTAAATGGGGATGGAGCCACCGACCCCTTATTTGAAATAACCCAACAAACGTTTTTATTTTCATTTATTGGCGTTAAAGGGTTTTTTATTATCAGTGGTTATTTGATTTTCAAAAGCATGGTGGTGAGCAATTCTATTTTTGAATACCTTGTTAAAAGGGTGCTTCGTATATTTCCGGCGCTAGGGGTTGTTTTACTTGTAACACTTGCAGCGGTTTATTTTGTTTACCCAAGTAATTTGCCGCCGTTTTTTGCCAATAAAGAAGTGTATGCTTATTTTTTAGGGAATATCATTTTGTTTAAACCCCATTTTTTTATTTCCGGAATATTTTCGGGGCTTCCATCGGCTGCCATCAATGGATCTTTATGGACCATCGAGTATGAGTTTTTCTTTTACCTATTTATTTTGTTGTTCTTTTATTTTAGGTCCAATAAAAAAATATTGAAAGCCTTACTCGTTATTGTTGTTGCGCTTTTTTTAATGGTGCGTTTGGCCTTTTATGACTGGACTGTTCAAACACATTTTTTTATTCCACTCGAACCTCTTTTTGATTTGGGGCCTTATTTTTTAATGGGTTCTTTACTCAGTTGTTTTGATTTTGATAACATGCCTGCTAAAAATGTTATTGCCGCTTTTTTATGCATGGCACTTGTGGCCTCGGTGTATTTTAAAATTGGACATACGGTTGTTTATTTTACGCTTCCATTTTTAGTGATTTATGTAGGCAAGCAAACCTCAAAGCTGGCTACTTGGGTGCATACTACCATGGGTGATCCTTCTTATGGCATTTACCTCTATGCATTTCCATTACAGCAGTTGCTTATTTATTGGTACCGCCCATCTACGCTTGTGTTGTTTATTGCAAGTACAATAGGAGCATTTGTTTTTGGTTATCTCTCATGGATATTTATCGAAAAAAAGGCATTGGCCCTCAAGCAGTATTTTTTACAGAATCGTCATAAATAGGTAGCACACAATACAAAGCAGTAAAATAATGGTAACTGCTGCAATTGTCCACGGATCAGTGTCTAATA
>JAGNTI010000208.1 GCA_017987615.1 Sediminibacterium sp.
CAGCTATTACTACTCATGAAAATATCAGCAACAGGCTTTTCGTCTGTGATTCAAGGAGGCTTTATACAAATGGTTGGCATGCTAGTTGGACTAGACATTTTAGTAGTTGCCCTTGCCCTTATCTTGTTTCCTTTTTTATGGAAAGATTAGCAGCGTTTAAACACCTCTATTAGAATCTTAAGTGTCTTACCGTTTGTCCTTTATTGATCAATTGCTTTAATGAATCGATACCAATTTTTAAATGGTTTTCTACAAAAGCGCTCGTCACTTTCACATCACTCGCTTCTGTTTTTACTCCTTCTGGAACCATGGGCTGATCACTCACTAAAAGAAGAGCGCCCGTTGGAATTTTATTGTAAAAACCAACCGTAAAAATAGTAGCGGTTTCCATATCTATGGCATAAGCGCGTACACGTGTTAGATACTCTTTAAACACTTCATCATGTTCCCATACCCTTCTATTAGTTGTGTACACCGTACCGGTCCAATAATCAACGTTATAATCTCTAATGGTTGTAGATATCGCTTTTTGCAAGGCAAAGGCCGGCATGGCTGGCACTTCCGGAGGAAAGTAATCATTGGAAGTACCTTCACCTCTAATGGCAGCAATAGGAAGTATTAAATCGCCTAAATTATTCCGTTTTTTAAGCCCTCCGCATTTACCCAAAAACAATACTGCTTCTGGCTCGATGGCCGTTAATAAATCCATAACCGTTGCTGCTCCAGGGCTACCCATTCCAAAATTAATAATGGTAATTCCTCCAGCGGTTGCACACTGCATAGGACGGTCTTTTCCAACTACTTCTACGCCATTCCAAGAAGCAAATAAATTAACGTAATTGCTAAAGTTGGTAAGCAAAATATACTTTCCAAAATTTTGAAGCTGCTCTCCGGTATACCTTGGAAGCCAGTTATTTACTATTTCTTCTTTCGTTTTCATAGGTTGGCATTTTAACCCAGTGTGGGTATATTTGAAAAAAGTTAATTGGCTAAATTACAAAAAAGCCATGACAATTCAATTCTTATGATTCAAGTAGAGTATCCAACATATGCGCATCAAATTAAAAGCTTGGATCAAAAAGAGCAAATTTTTGACCCTTTTAGAAAAATTTGGGTACGCCTAACGCCCGAAGAATGGGTTCGTCAAAACTTCTTACAGGTACTGGTTCAAAAGCAGAACGTACCCGCTTCACTTATTGCTATCGAAAAGGAAATCAAATGGGGCGAAACAAAAAAAAGGTTTGATATCCTTGTTTACAAAGACACCAAACCTTGGTTAATTGTTGAATGTAAAGAGATGAATGTACCCTTAAGTGAATCAGTACTAGAACAGGTACTTCATTATAATAGCAAATTAGAAACGCAGTACATTGTTATAACCAATGGTAATGACACATTTGGTTTTGACGTAAGAAACGCTCAACCAACAGTCATGAATGCCCTTCCAAATTTTGTTATCGACTAAGGGAAGATACCGAGCTCGGCGTAAGACGTACCTACCTTGTTAATCGCACATACATAAGCAGCGGTACGCATATCAGGAATAGAAGGATTGTCTTTCCAAATTTGCATGATTTCGCGAGTAGCCGTAATCATAGTTTCTTCAAGTCCACTATGCACTAAATCCACTTCTTCTGGACCATGCATAATAAAACCACGCTCTGCAGCTGATACTGTTTTACCCGTCAACTCTTCTATTTGAGAAAGAATATGTGTATTTAAATTTTCGGTAAATCTTTTTTCCATACGGCCATAACGCACATGGCTTAAATTTTTAAGCCACTCAAAATAAGATACCGTTACACCGCCTGCATTTAAATACATGTCAGGCACTACCAGTGTACCTTTTGCTGCAAATATTTCATCCGCTTCAGGCGTTAATGGACCATTGGCAGCTTCGCCAATAATTTTTGCTTGCACACGTGGCGCGTTTTCACCATTGATTACATTTTCAAGTGCTGCAGGAATTAAAATATCGCAAGCAAGCTCTAATGCATCTGTGCTTTTTGCAATATTGGTAGCACCCGGAAAATTTAATATAGACCCCGTTTTTTTACGGTGTTGAAAAACTTCTTCTTCGTTTAATCCGTCGGCATTAAAAATAGCACCTTCAAATTCTGCGATAGCAATTACTTTAGACCCATGCTCTCTAAAAAATTTGGCACTATGGTACCCTACGTTTCCTAACCCTTGCACAATCACCGTTTTACCAGCAACCCCCACTGTTAATCCACGCTTTTCCATTTCGTCTTGCATATTGCACACTTCACGGATACCAAAGAAAACGCCAAGTCCTGTAGCTTCTTTTCTTCCTCTTACGCCACCTTGCGTAATAGGCTTACCCGTAACACAACCTGCGGCATCAATTTCACCAGGCTTTAATGAAGCATAGGTATCAACGATCCATGCCATTTCACGTTCGCCGGTACCGTAATCAGGTGCTGGCACATCAATACCAGGTCCAATGAAATTCTTTTTAACGAGCTCTGCAGTATACCTACGCGTAATTTTTTCCAACTCATATGCAGAGTGCTCACGTGGATTAATTTTAATACCACCCTTGCCACCTCCAAAAGGAACGTTAACAATGGCACACTTATATGTCATAAGAGATGCAAGCGCCATTACTTCGTCTTGGTTTACTTCTTCACTGAATCGAATACCTCCTTTACATGGCGATTTGTGTTGAGAGTGTTGTACACGGTAAGCTTCAATTACTTCAATGCGGCCGTCATCCATTTTTACTGGAAAACGCATGCTATACACACTATTACATGCTTTAATTTGTTCAAGCAATCCATTTTCCCAATTGGTAAATTTAGACGCTTTGTCAAAACTTTTTTCTACACTTTTAAAAAAACTATATGGCGTATTTG
>JAGNTI010000209.1 GCA_017987615.1 Sediminibacterium sp.
TTGGTAAAGTAACCGCTGGTGGATGGGCTATTGCAGGCTTAAGTTTAATTGTAGGCGCATTTGGCGTGGCTAATATTATGTTTGTAACGGTGCGTGAAAGAACCAGTCAAATTGGTCTTAAAAAAGCCCTTGGAGCAAAACGCCGTACAATTTTAACCGAATTTTTACTAGAGAGTGCATTCCTATGTATTTTAGGCGGTCTCTTTGGATTGTTACTTGTTTGGTTACTCGCCATGGGTTTAAGTGCCGTACTGCCGTTCCCCATTTTTATCGCACCTAATATTGTATTTTTGGCCCTAAGTATTTGTATTATTTTGGGAATCGTATCGGGTATTATTCCAGCATCTATTGCTGCAAAAATGGATCCGGTGGTTGCCATTAGAACCAAATAATTAGAACCAGAATTTATGGCGGTAACCATTTTAGCTATCGAATCTTCTTGTGACGAAACATCTGCATCTGTTTGTGTAGATGGGGCTATTTTATCCAATTTTATTGCCAACCAAACCGTGCATGAAACCTTTGGTGGTGTGGTGCCAGAACTTGCGAGTAGGGCACACATGCAAAATATTGTTCCCGTTGTTGATACGGCTTTACAAAAAGCATTTCCAACAATTGCAACAAGTGCAGAGCGCCTTCAAAAGCTTGATGCCATTGCGTTTACGCAGGCTCCTGGTTTAATTGGAAGTTTGCTCGTAGGCGCGCAGTTTGCAAAATCATTAGCACTTAGTTTACAAAAACCACTCATTGCTGTGCATCATATGCAGGCGCATGTGCTGGCTAATTTAATTCCGGAACACCGTCCAAGTTTTCCGTTTTTATGTTTAACCGTTAGTGGAGGACATACCCAAATTGTACTTGCCAACAGTCCAACCAACCTCCAAATTATTGGTGAAACCATCGACGATGCAGCCGGCGAGGCTTTTGATAAATCAGCAAAATTATTGGGGCTTCCTTACCCTGGAGGGCCACTAATAGATAAGTATGCAAAAGCCGGCAATCCAACCGCATTTAAATTTGCAGAACCTCAAATTCCAGAACTCAATTTTAGCTTTAGCGGACTAAAAACCTCCATCTTATATTTTCTACAAAAGCAGGAGCCTGGTTTTATTGAAGCCAATTTAAACGATTTATGTGCCTCCGTGCAGCACGCCATTGTCACTATTTTAATTAAAAAGCTACAAAAAGCCGTGGTGCAAACTGGTGTTAAGCAGGTTTGTATTGCTGGTGGCGTAAGCGCCAACAGTGGCCTTCGAAACGCGCTAGTAGAAGCCGGTAAAAAGCACGGCTGGGAGCCTTTTGTGCCTCCATTCGAATACTGCACAGACAACGCTGGTATGATTGCTATAACCGCTTATTATCAGTATTTAGCGGGCCAGTTTACAAGTTTGGACGCTAGCCCTAGTGCGCGGGCAGTTTGGGCGTAAAACGCCACGCAGTAGTTTGACCTCATATTTCGCCCATTTATTTTAGCGGATTTATTGCAGCTTTAATTGTAATTTTGCGCCCTCAAACCCTGATTCATCTTATGATTAGTGCTAGAAATATTACCCTCGCTTACGGTAAGCGTGTACTTTTTGACGAAGTAAATATCAATTTCATTAAAGGGAATTGTTATGGCGTTATTGGTGCCAATGGTGCTGGTAAGTCTACTTTTTTAAAAATCCTTAGTGGAGAAATTGAACCCAACAAAGGAACCGTAGATATTACGCCAGGTGAGCGTATGAGCTTTTTAAAGCAAAACCAATTTGAATTTGATACCTGTACGGTATTAAATACCGTGCTAATGGGCCACAAAAAAATGTGGGAAATCATGCATGAGCGTGAAGCCATTTATGCCAAAGCGGATTTTTCTGAAGAAGATGGTTTAAGAGCAGGAGAGTTGGAAGGCGAGTTTGGTGAAATGGGTGGTTACACTGCAGAAAGTGACGCCGCAACACTACTCAGTAGCCTTGGTATTAAAGATGATATGCACGCAAGTGCCATGCAAGATATTCCGTCTAATATGAAAGTGCGTGTGCTATTAGCGCAAGCATTATTTGGTAACCCAGATATATTATTACTGGATGAACCTACCAACGGTCTTGACATTGAAACCATTGGTTGGTTAGAAAACTTTTTAGCAGAATACGAAAACATTGTACTAGTTGTAAGTCACGACAGACACTTCTTAGACACAGTGTGTACGCACGTTGCAGACGTTGACCGTGCAAAAATTAAAACCTTTACTGGTAACTATACTTTCTGGTACGAGTCTTCTCAATTAATGAGTAGACAAGTAAATGATAAGAATAAAAAAGTAGAAGAGAAGCGTCAAGCGCTTATCGATTTCATTGCCCGATTCTCTGCCAATGCTTCTAAAAGTAAGCAAGCAACTTCTAGAAAAAAGGCTTTGGAAAAATTAACCATCGAAGAAATTGAACCTTCAAACCGTAAATACCCAGGTATCATTTTCCAACCACTTAGAGAGGTAGGAAATCAGATTTTGAACGTGGAGAATTTGAAAAAAACGGTGGATGGTAGAACCCTTTTTGATAAAGTAACTTTTAGCGTTAACAAAAACGAGAAAATTGCTTTCATTAGTAAGGATCCATCTGCGGTTACGCATTTCTTTGATGCCATCAATGAAATCACGGTTCCGGATGCAGGTAAGTTTGAGTGGGGTACTACCATCACTAAAGCATATTTACCCGTAGAAAATGGAGAATTTTTTACGGAAGGTTTAACCCTTATGGATTGGTTAAGACAATATGTACCTGCGCACGTAACAGACGCTGATGAGCCGTTTATTAGGGGCTTTTTAGGGAAGATGTTGTTTAGTGGTGACGATATCATGAAAAAAACCAATGTATTAAGTGGAGGAGAAAAAGT
>JAGNTI010000048.1 GCA_017987615.1 Sediminibacterium sp.
TGCTCTAACCAACTGAGCTAAGGAGGAATATGTTTCCCACGGTTGAGTACCATGGGGTTGCAAAAATAGGAAAATTTGCAATCTGGCAAAATCTAGTTGCAAAAATCATTAAAAAACAGTGCTAAAAAGCAACATAAAGGCCATCTTCCCGCATTTGGGTAGGGTAGGTTTTTAAATAATAGCCTTCGCCGCTAGTATTTCGCCCATTTTGGAGGCTAAACCGGTACCGGTGCAGTGGACATACCACCATACCGGCGGCGTCTATAAAGCCATCTGCCATGATGCCGCTGGCATGGGGGCACTTTTGTGCAAAAGCAAAAATTTGATCCTGAAATTTTCCGAGGGTTATTTTTTTATCCGCCACTTCCACAATACACATATTGTTGGACTGCCAATCTAGTGATAATGGCGCATCTGTAATTTTATGCCAAGTGGGTGTTTTGGAAAAAAGAGAAAGCATGGGGTTAAAAATGAACGTCTCTGTATGGGTAACGTATTTGATATAGTTCACGCACTTTGGTTAAAATAATTTCACGCAGTGCGTCAATATTTTTTCTTTCGAGTGCAGAAATAAAAACACAATTATTATTTGTAGCGCGGTCCCATTTTTCTTTAAGTTCTAATAACAACTCTTGCTTTACTTCGTCTTCAAGCCATTCATCAAAAGTAACAGACTCATATAAATCGAGTTTGTTAAAGATGGTAAGAATAGGCTTGTCAAAGGCTTTTAGCTCTTGCAGTGTATGATTTACAACACCAATTTGATCTTCGTATAAAGGATGTGAAACGTCTACAACGTGTAATAAAATATCTGCTTCACGCACTTCATCCAAAGTACTTTTAAAACTTTCTACTAAATGGTGTGGTAGTTTTCTAATAAAACCAACTGTATCACTTAATAAAAAAGGCGTGTTTTCGTAAACAATTTTTCGTGTGGTGGTATCCAGTGTTGCAAACAATTTATTTTCTGCAAACACATCTGATTTACTCAGCACATTCATGAGCGTGCTTTTACCAACGTTGGTATAACCTACTAGCGCAACGCGAATAAATTCGCCGCGTTCTTTACGCTGGGTGATAGATTGTTTATCAATTTCTTTTAAACGGCCGCGTAGTAGAGCAATTTTATCTTTAACGATACGTCTATCTGTTTCGATTTCTGTTTCACCCGGACCACGTGAACCAATACCGGCTCCCTGACGCTCAAGGTGCGTCCACATTCCTTTTAATCGTGGTAAAATGTATTGGTATTGCGCTAACTCTACTTGCACTTTTGCTTGTGCCGTTCTTGCGCGAGAGGCAAATATGTCGAGGATTAAATCACTCCGATCAATCACACGGCACTTCACTTCTTTTTCAATATTTGAAATTTGTGAACCCGTTAATTCGTCATCAAATATCACTACGTCAATATCTTTTGATGCAACGTATTGTTTGATTTCTTCGAGCTTTCCTTTTCCAACAAATGTTCTACTATCGGGGTGAGGAAGTCTTTGTGTAAATCTTTCAACGGCAATAGCACCAGCTGTTTCAGATAAGAATGCAAGTTCATCCAAATACTCTCTTACTTGATCTGGAGTTACTTCTTTTTGAATAAGACCAACAAGTACCGCTTTCTCCTCTTTTCTAATTTTATGTTGCTTCTCAATCAAAATATCAAAATTTATAAACCGCTGAGTGTAATACCTACAGATAAACGGTGCATGGTAGGACCAAATCCTTCTTTAAGTACACCGTTAAATTGATAGCCCGCATGAAGTGATAAACTACCATAACCAACTCTACCAGTAACTGCAAGCATGGTTCCGTTAATATAACGCTTGGTTACATTTTTTTCGATGTAGGCCGTTCCATACACCGATTCGCCTTGCTTGTTAATTAGGTTTTTACCTTTTGTATATGCTTTTATAAGAGAACCTACTTTAACACCAAAAGCTGCCTTCCAAGATTTGTTAGGGTTTTCTGGATTCGAATAGTATCTGATTTCTGCAGGAATTTCGGCGTAAATGCTAGTGGCTTTATTTTTCTTGAAATGATCTACGCTATCTACTGCTGTGTATTGAAGTGTAGGAGCGCCTGATTTAAAATCAACTCTCGTATTGTCAAAAAATATATGGCTTGTTCCTAAACCAATACCGTATGCTACGCTATATTTTGGATTTGTTTTTACAGGCTTATCAAACATGAAATAAACATTAAAATGTCTGCTAAAACCATTACCCGTGCGAAGTGCAGTAGGCTTACCAGTCCATGAGTCAGATCCGTACTGAAATACTAAATGATCGGCAGCACGATTGGTAAAATCAAATTTACTCCAGTCTTTGGTTGGTTTTTTTGCTGTTTGAGCTGAAGCAAAAAGGGTAGCAGTTAGCGCAAGGCTTAAGAATACTAGTTTTTTCATTTTTTGTTTGGTTCGCTGTATAAATACAATTGGCCACAAAAATAACTGAATTGACATCAAGGCGGTGGTTAAAAATTAGTCAAAACTGCTTTATTTTGGTTTTTGAGGCCAATTTTACGCAATTTGTTGATTTTTAGGCAAATATCCCGCTGCATAGGTGATAATTCCGGCCAGGCTTTTCGCTCCAATTTTGTCCATAATTCTAATGCGGTAGCTCTCAACAGTACGTTTTCCAATTTTTAACTGACCAGCAATTTCTTTACTGGTGAGTTCTTTACAAATAAGCCCAATAATTTGTTTTTCAACTTCTGTAAAGCTGATGCTTGCATTGTGATGTCGGACCGTGGTTTTTTGGGCAATAATTTTTGAAAGCCTTTCGGTAATACTCTGTGAAAAATATGCATTGTGCTGATACACCGAATTAATCGCACTCACGAGTTCTTCATGAACAATATTTTTAGATAAAAAGCCCATCGCACCGGCTTCAATCATTTCAATAATTTGTTGGTCTTCACCAAATGAGGTAAGTGCAATAATTCTGATACCCGGATATTTTGCGCATAAAATTTTTACCGCTTCGGTGCCTGTAAGGTTGGGCATTTTTACATCCGTAATAATTACATCGGGCGCAGTAGATGCTACAAGCGCAATTAATTGTGCGCCATCGGCGGCTTCACCAAGTACATCAACGCTTGGAACGCCTGCTAGCATTAGCTTTAAGCCTTCTCTAAAAATACGGTGATCATCGGCAATAACGATTTTGATTTTTTTACTTAGCATAATTGAGGGGGGTTTTAATTTGATACCGAACACCTTGCTGTGGCAAAGTGTCTATAATAATTTGACCACGTAATAATGCAACACGGTTAAATATATTTCTGAGTCCTGAACCAGTAGCCGTTAGTGCTACTACGTCTTTATCAAAACCAATACCATCATCGGTAATAGATAAGAAAAAATATTTATCATCGAGTGATGCATGTATCCAAACATTTTGTGCATTCGAATGCTTTAATGCGTTGTTGAGTATTTCCTGAATAATGCGGTAATGATGTAACCAGTGATCTGGTTCCGATTCGGGTAAGACGCCACTTAATTCCCAGTAAACTTTAATGTTACCTAATTTATTGACAGTGGCAATCAGTTCTTCTACACCCCAGCAAAAACCCGCTGCTAGTAACTGGTTGGGCACAATGGCCTCACTCATTACGCGCATGCGTTTTAATACGTCATCGATATGCGTGGCGGCTTCTTTTATGAGTTGCCTGTCGGCGGTAGATACGGGGTTGATGCTACTTACCTGAAGTCTGATAACAGATAGCAATTGACCAAAATCGTCGTGAAGATCGGCGGCAATTCTTTTGCGTTCTTTTTCGGCTGCGGTAATTTCTGTAGTGATGAGCTGGTGCAGTAAGTTTTTATTTTTTTTGTGGTAGAAATAAATCACACAAATAAATAAAAATATAAATACACCAAGCAGCGGTATAGAAAACAATATAAGCGTGTAAAAGCTAGGCTGTTCCGACATGCAATAATTTTATTATTCAATTTGGAAATAATAAATATCACTTCCTAATTATTGCTGACAACTACACGCTATTACATTGCCTCAAAAAAATATTACATTAGTGAAACCCCTGCTATCAAAGGGCATTAGGTGTTTATACGTGATTATAAAAAATACTAATCTAATGGGCGAATCCAAATATTTCTAAAACTTACTGGACTTCCCCCATCGAGGTCATGGTCTTGTAAATAAAATGGAAGTTTAGCTGGATGCGCTTCATATACAGATGGTCCAATCCACTGAATCGTTCCTTTTATATCTACATTGTTTTGAACGAGTACACCATTGTGTAAAACGGTAAATCTGCCAGGTACCTGCACTTTACCATCAGCATAAAATTGTGGCGCCGTAAAAATGATATCATAGGTTTGCCACTCGCCTGGTTTTTTTGTTGCATTCACAAGTGGAATATGCTGTTTGTATAATGCACCGGCTTGTCCGTTCACATAGGTTTGATTGGTATAAGAATCTAAAATTTGGATTTCATACTTACCCATAAAAAACACACCACTATTGGCGCGGTATTGTCCCGATTGTTTAATTACTGCCGGAGAACGCCACTCAATATGGAGTTGACAACTACCAAATGGCTGGTTGGTTTCTATGGAACCAGATCCTTTTACAACCGTTAGGGTTCCGTCTTTTTCTATTTTCCATCCTGCCTTACCACCACCTAAACGGTGCCATGCATCTAAATTTTTTCCATTGTATAATACAATAGCATCGGACGGCGCATCGGAAGGGGTTTTACCTGGTTCTACTTTTGTAGGCTTTGGTTCCCAGATTTCTGTTTTAGCAGCTTCTCTATTTAAACTGTCTTCTCTACTTAGTTGCGCACTAACATTTGCACCAATGAGTGTTAAACCAAGTAACACCACTATACTTTTTTTCATCAAATTAAATTTTTGGAATGCTGTATCCGTTATGGTACACAGCCGATAAATATTTTGCGTTAACCGCAGCGTCGGTAAATTGTTTTTTTGCATGATCCCACTCTAACTGTTTGCCACTGCGGTGTGCAATGTTTCCCATCTGACAAATGGTAGCCACTTTTGCACCTTCTTGAATAGAGCAGTGTAGTTTAGAAAAGTCACGAGATTTTACAACTTCTAAAAAGTTAATCCAATGTTTTTCTACACCATTGTCTACAGATCTATTCAGCGGAACAATAATTTTATTGGCACTTCTAGATTCTTGAAGCACTTCCCAGCCTTCTCTATTTAAAACCAGCGTGCCGTTGTCGCCCTGAAACGCAACACCATGGTCTCTTCCGTAGTTACCATTGGTAATACCCATTGTTTGCTCCCAAGAAACACTAAACTTATCAAAACCATAGAGCACGTTTAACATATCTGGTGTTTCACTTGCTGCATTAGGGTCAGCGTATTTGCCGCCCACTGCAGAAATCGTATTAGGCGCTGTTGCTTTCATACCTAATAATGCATAATCCAATAAATGCACACCCCAATCAGTCATTAAACCGCCTGCATAATCCCAAAACCATCTAAATGAATAATGGAAACGGTTGCGGTTATAAGGTCTTAACTGAGCTGGACCAAGCCATGTTTTATAATCCACCCCTGCTGGGATAGGCGCGTCAGGCTTCGGTTGCATAGGTGTAGACTGAGAATAGCACCACACTTTTACATTTCTGATAGCACCTAGTTTTCCGGTATGTACAAAGTCAACGGCGTCACCAAAATGTTTTTGGCTGCGTTGCCACTGACCCGCTTGCACGGCTCTACCATATTTTTCTTGAGCAGCCACCATTGCGTTACACTCCACAATAGAATTACCTACTGGCTTTTCTACATAAATATCTTTTCCGGCCTGACAAGCATGAATCATTTGAAGTGCATGCCAATGATCAGGAGTACCAATGATCACTACATCAACGTCTTTATTTTCTAGAAGTTTTCTATAATCAGAATAGATCGCAATTTTAGAAGTATCAACATTTTTAGATTTTAATTCGGCAATTCTTCCATCAATAACGGTGGTGTCAATGTCACAAAGTGCAGCAATGACAACGCCTGGAAGGCGCATGGCAGTAGAGGCGTTGGCCCATCCCATACCATTTAAACCAATCACACCAATGTTAACACGGTCCGATGGCATGATACTATTTTTAAAATAAGCAAAGCTCTCATTACCGAGCGCAGATGCAAGTACAGAGCCTCCCGTTAAGAGACCTGCGTTTTGTAAAAAGTTTCGTCTTGTAGACATGGCAAGCGTTTTAATTGAAGTATAAATTAAAACGTTTTTTGCATATCTGCTAAATTATTTAACGCTTTTTGGTACCCGGTCTTTGCTTAAAATTACCTCTGCCTCGTTGCTTGGGTGCATATGCCGGTGTATCGCCAAATTCGGGAGGGACCGTACCCTTTGTTACGGGGGCGCCCAGTAGCTCTTCGATGGCCAAAAATTTATATTGTTCCTGCTCACTTACAAGCGTGAAAGCCGTTCCAGTAGTAGCTGCGCGGGCCGTACGGCCAATGCGGTGAATATAGTCTTCACCATCGTTAGGGACGTCGTAATTAATAACAAGGTCAATTTCTTCAATATCAATACCCCTGCTCAAAATATCGGTAGCTACTAGTATAGAAAGTTTGTGGTTTCTAAAATCTTGTAGCACCTGCTCTCTTTGCTTTTGATCCAGATCCGAATGAATTTCTTCGGCAGCAAGTTTGGCGCGTTTTAATTCTTGAGTAAGCTGTTTTACGTTTTGTTTTTTAGAACAAAACACAATTACATTTTTATATACATTGCTGCTAAGCATGTCTGTTATAATCGGCACTTTTTGTGGTTCATACACAATAAATGCTTTTTGTATAATTTGTTCAGGTGGTTTTGAAATCGCAATATTTATTTCTACTGGATTCGTTAATATTTTTCTAGCAAGGTCACGCATTTTTACAGGCATGGTTGCAGAAAATAAAAGGTTTTGTCTTTTTGCCGGTAAAAAGGAAATTATTTTTTGAATGTCATCGTTGAAACCCATGTCTAGCATACGGTCTGCCTCATCAAGCACTAAATATTTTAAGCCTTTAAGTTTTACATAACCCATGTTTAAATGCGCAATCATGCGGCCTGGTGTACACACCACAATATCAACACCGGTATTCAATGCTTTTTTTTCTGCGGCAAAAGAACTTCCGTCGCCACCACCATAAACGGCAATAGAACTTACATCGGTAAAATAAGAAAGGCCTTCTAAGCTTTCTGCAATTTGAATGGCCAACTCACGCGTTGGAACAATCACAAGTGCATTGATATCGTGTGAGTCGTGTTGTGTGGTGAGTAATCTATGTAAGAGTGGTAATAAAAAAGCAGCGGTTTTACCCGTGCCCGTTTGCGCCGCAGCTATAATATCTTTTCCTTCTAATATGGGAACCATTACTTGTTGTTGCACCGGTGTTGCCGTCTCGTAACCCATCGCATCAATACCATCTAGTATCCGCTGATCCAACCCTAAATCAATAAACTTCAAAATAAAATATTTAATGTGTCTATAAACAAAGATAGGGCTTATTACGGCCCTATCTGTTAATCTATTACTACAACGCTTGCATTACAGCTTTTCGTATAATGCGCGCAGTTTTTGACGCGTCATAATTGTTTCCCAGTCTTTACCAAGTGCGTTTTCCCAAAGTGGTTTTAGACTTAATGAAATATCAATCATGGTATTAAAATCTTGATCGGATAATCCAGCACAAATACCTACTGGAATGTCGATGTTGTTTTTTTCTACCATGAATTTAAATTCTTTAACACCTGCTGGGTAATACTCCTCTAAATGATTCATCACAATACAGTTACCAATACCGTGTTTGGTGCCAAGTAAATAACTGAGTCCATAACTCACTGCATGCGCAACACCTACCTGACTATACGCAATACTCATACCACCTGCAAAAGATGCCATCATTAATTGTTCGTCACATTCATCATCCCAAGTATTTTTTTCTACAAATACTTTTCTGCAAAGATCTAATGCCTTTTCGCCATAGCTCTTACTAAATTCATTTAAGTACGTGCCTTCTAATGATTCGATACAGTGTATATAACAATCCATGCCCGTATAAAAACGCTGATTTGCTGGCGCGTCTTTTGCTAAATCTGGATCAAGTACAATTTGATTAAACGGTGTAAAATCTGAATTCATGCCCAGCTTACGCACAGGACCTGTTAACACGGTTGTTCTACTCACTTCGGCGCCTGTTCCAGATAATGTTGGAATACCCACTTTATAAACGCCCGCTTGTTTTACAAGATCCCAGCCCTGATAATCTGCAGATGATCCAGGGTTTGTCATCATTAGCGCAACCGCTTTTGCAAGGTCCATCGTAGAGCCACCACCAATACCAATAATACCACTAACGGTACCAAACTCTTCACGCAGTGATGCAGCCAAAGCGTCTACCTGACCGGTTTTGGGCTCATGCGTAACGTCTGCAAAAACAATTTTATCTTTTCCCGTAAGTGGAATTCTTTGTATGAGCGGCTTACCTTCAAAAAAATGATCCACTAAAAATATCATTGGAGCACCGCCTTTTCTGTTGGGTGCTAATATTTCATCCAGTTGATTAAAACTACCGCGTCCATACACTACATAGTCAACCATTTTAAAATTTCTAAAACTCATATCGCTTTGTTTTATTTCAGGTAATTATTGTTGTAAAAGCTTCGCTGCTTTTTCTAAATCTTGAGGGGTATCAATTTCTACACCCATATAATTTGTTACCACCATTTTTATAGGCACACCGTTTTCTAAATAACGAAGGCACTCAATTTTTTCTGCGGCTTCCAGTGGCGTCATTTCCCAGTTTGTAAATGCAATTAGCGCTTCTTTCATAAAAGCGTACACGCCAATATGTTCGTAATAAACAATAGCTGTGTCTGTACTTCTCGGATAAGGTATCACGCTGCGCGAAAAAAACAAGGCATTGCTTTTTTTATCGATCGCAACTTTTACATAGTTAGGATCAT
>JAGNTI010000049.1 GCA_017987615.1 Sediminibacterium sp.
CTACCAATAGTATTTTAATTCCTTCTAATTGTATTATTCCTGAATCAACCGTTAAAAAAGTAGTGGTTGTAAAAGACGGAATTGGTCAACTCGTAGAAGTGGAAACTGGAGAAAGAAATGAAGGCCTTGTTCAAATTATAAAAGGCTTATCGGTGGGTGATAGTATTGCTGTGAGTGGTGTTTTGTTTGTAAAACCAAATTCGCCGGTTAAAGTAAGAAGTGTAAAATTATTAAGTGACATTGCAACGCTAGACTAATTATGAATATTTCTGAACTAGCCCTCAAAAGACCCATACTTGCCACTGTGATGAATTTACTCATCATTTTATTTGGCGTTGTTGGTTATAATTTTTTATCGGTTCGTGAATATCCGGCAATCGATCCACCCATTGTAAACGTGCGTACTTCCTACGCGGGTGCCAATGCAGACATTATTGAAAGTCAAATTACAGAACCGCTCGAAAAATCTATTAATGGTATCCCTGGTATTAAAACCATTAACTCTTCAAGTAACAATGGATCAAGTAATATTAGTATTGAATTTGAAGTTGACCAGGATTTAGAAGCGGCTGCCAATGATGTTAGAGATAAAGTGAGTCAGGCAACCAGAAATTTGCCGCAAGATATTGATGCACCTCCTGTTGTAAGTAAGTCTGATGCGAGTAGTGATTTTATTTTACTCATGGCGGTACAAAGTAAAACTAAGGGCCTTATGGAACTTAGTGAATACGCTGAAAATGTACTGCAAGAAAGATTCCAAACCATTCCTGAAGTAAGTTCTGTAAGTATTTTTGGTCAGAAGCGCCCTGCTATGCGCATTTGGATTGATCCCAATAAACTCAATGCGTTTAATTTAACTTATTCAGATTTTAGGACCGCGCTGAATAGAGAAAATGTGGAGATCCCTTCAGGTAAACTCTATGGTAACAAAACAGAATTAACGATTAGAGCACTGGGTAAATTGCAAACGGAAGATGATTTTAAAAATTTAATCATCATACAAAATGAGGCTGGTATTATTCGTTTAAAAGACATTGCAAAAGTTGAAATTGGACCATCTCAAGAAGAATATAGTTGGAAATTAAATGGTATTAATGGGGTGGGTGTTATTATTTCTCCGCAACCAGGGGCTAATTATATTAAAATTGCTGATGAGTTTTACAAGCGTGTAGAAGACATTAAGAAAAATGAAAAAGGGGATTTTGAATTTACACCATTAATTGATCAAACAAAAAATGTTAGAAGAGCGATTAAAGAAGTAGAAGAGACCCTACTCATTTCATTTACACTTGTGGTTCTTGTAATTTTCTTCTTCTTCAGAAACTGGTTAATTGCGATTCGTCCAATCATAGATATTCCAATTTCACTCATTGCAACATTTTTTATCATGTACATTTTTGGATTCTCCATCAATGTATTAACGTTACTGGGTATAGTGCTGGCAACAGGGCTTGTGGTGGATGATGGTATTGTAGTTACCGAAAATATATTTAGAAAACTCGAGCTTGGATTGCCCATTAGAAGAGCCGCACTAGAAGGCAGTAAAGAAATATTTTTCGCTGTTATTTCTACTTCTATTACACTTGCTGTTGTGTTTTTGCCCGTAATTTTCTTACAAGGTTTTGTGGGAAGTTTATTTAGAGAGTTTGGTATTACGGTAGCGGCAGCTGTATTAATTTCAGCCTTTGTTTCATTAACTATAACACCTGTATTAAATGTAGTCTTAACTAAAAAGGGTGCAGGTCATGGTAAGTTTTATGAGCAAACAGAGCCTTTCTTTAGAGGTATGGAAAATGGCTACAAGCGTTTACTAGCTGCTTTTGTAAGGGTAAGATGGATAGCCTGGGTTATTGTAGTAGCCTGTTTGGGTGCCATTTATTTTGTAGGTAATAATTTGCCATCGGAACTTGCTCCGCTTGAAGATAGAAGTAGTATTCGTTTTCAGATGACGGGCCCAGAGGGCGCTTCTTTTGATTATATGGATGATGTAGCAAAAGGGTTAACCGATTATTTATCAGATTCTATTCCTGAAAAATCATTTGTATTTGTTTCCATACCTGGATTTAGTGGCAATGGTGGCGTAAATGGGGCTACTGCTAGAATTGCGCTGGTAGATCCTGAAAACCGTAAAAGAACACAAAGCGATGTTGTAAAAGCAGTCACTAAAAAATTACCTCAGTTTAACAATGCAAGAATTTTTCCAGTAGAAGAGCAAACTATTTCTGTAGGACTAGGTTCTAGGGGTGCGCTTCCGGTTCAACTTATTTTACAAAATTTAGAGTTTGAAAAAATAAAAGCAGTTATTCCTAAATTTTTAGAGGAAGCAAGAAAAGATAAAACTTTTCAAAACGTAGATGTGAACCTAAAGTTTAGTAAGCCTGAATTGCTATTAACAATTGACAGGATAAAAGCCAAAGACCTAGGTTTATCTATTACTGATGTTGCAGATGTAGTGTCTAGCGCCTTTAGTGGCAGAAGACTTGCTTATTTTACCATGAAAGGTAAACAGTACGATGTAATTTCTCAAGTGTCATTAAATGATCGACAAACGCCTAGCGATATTTTAAGTTTGTATGTGCGCAATAACCGTGGCGAAATGATTCCACTTTCTGCGGTAGTGGATTTGAAAGAAAGTTCTAATCCACCAACACTTTACCACTACAACCGTTTTAGATCTGCTACCATTAGCGCTTCACTTGCAGAAGGTAAAACTATTGGTGATGGTGTAAAAGCGATGGATGAAATATCTAAACGTTTGCTAGATGAGAGTTTTCATACATCTTATGGTGGTCCTTCTCGCGATTTTAAAGAGAGTTCTTCCAATACCACATTTGCATTTTTATTAGCACTCCTTCTTATTTACTTAGTGCTTGCTGGTCAATTTGAAAGCTTTAAAGATCCATTTATTATTATGATTACGGTGCCATTAGCTATTGCGGGTGCACTTATTAGCTTATGGATGTTTGATCAAACGCTGAATATATTTTCTCAAATTGGTATGATCATGCTTATTGGACTTGTAACAAAAAACGGTATCCTAATTGTAGAATTTGCCAACAATAAAAGACTAGAAGGTCTTGCAAAAAAAGAAGCCGTACTAGAAGCTGCTTCACAACGTTTGCGTCCAATTTTAATGACCAGTTTAGCAACTGCACTTGGTGCTTTACCTATTGCGCTAAGTTTAGGTGCTGCGGCAACGAGCCGAATGCCACTCGGTATTGTTATTGTAGGCGGTATTTTCTTCAGCTTATTTTTAACGTTGTTTGTAGTGCCAGCTGTTTATATTTTTATATCCGGTAGACATATCAAAGCCGTAGAAGAAATAGCATAAATAATTATCATGAGTAACGCTATTGCAGATATTAGAAAAGATTATAAGTTAGCCTCTTTAGAAGAAGCAGATGTAGCCTCTAATCCTATCGATCAATTTACACGCTGGTGGAATGAAGCAGTAGCATCACAAATTGATGAAGTAAACGCCATGACACTGGCTACTGTAAATGCTGCTGGGGTTCCCGCTGCGCGTATCGTACTTTTAAAAGGCTACAATCCTGAGGGTTTTATTTTTTTCACGAACTACGAAAGTGATAAAGGCAAAAATTTAGCACAAAATCCAAATGCTGCGCTTGTTTTTTTCTGGAAAGAATTAGAAAGACAAATTAGAATTGAAGGCACCGTCCAAAAAGTAAGTGCCGAAGAAAGTGATCGATATTTTAATTCACGTCCAGCATCTAGTAGAATTGGCGCTTGGGCTTCACCACAAAGTGCAGTGATTGAAAATAGATTGGTAATTGAACAAAATGTAGAACGCTATACTTCCATATTTGCCAATGATTCTATCGAAAGGCCTGACCATTGGGGTGGATACATTGTAAAACCAACAAGCATCGAATTTTGGCAAGGCAGATCAAGTCGTTTGCACGACCGGATACGTTATAAACTCGAAACGAGTGACTATAACGCAGCTACTGATACTAGAACAGATGCAAACTGGAAAATTGAACGCTTAGCACCTTAATAAATTTCTAATCCTATTTTCTCGCGATTACTTTTTCTGCAGCCGCTACAATAAATGGCGTGTCTAGCCCGTACTTTGTAAGTAGTTGTGTTGGTGTACCGCTTTCTCCAAAAGTATCGTTGGTGCCAATGTATTCGATAGGAATTGGGAAGTGTTTTGCAGCAACTTGTGCAACGCTATCACCAAGTCCACCAATAACATTATGTTCTTCTACCGTTACAGCACATTTTGTTTTTGAAATCGAACGGATAATCGCTGCTTCATCAAGTGGCTTGATGGTATGAATATTAATCACTTCTACACTCAATCCTTTTTCTTCTAATATGCGTCCAGCTTCGATAGCTTTCCAAACCATATGACCGCAAGCAAAAATACTTACGTCCGTACCTTCCGATAATTGTTGAGCTTTACCAATTACAAAATCGCTACCATCCACAGCTGTAAAGTTTGGCCATTTTGGACGCCCAAATCTTAAATATACAGGCCCTTCATAAGAAGCAATTGCTTTAGTAGCAGCCTTGGTTTGATTAAAATCGCAAGGAACAATAACGGTCATGCCCGGAAGCATTTTCATCAGTCCGATGTCTTCTAAAATTTGGTGTGTTGCACCATCTTCACCCAATGTAAGACCTGCGTGTGATGCACAAATTTTTACATTCTTTCCGCTATACGCAACACTCTGTCTGATTTGATCATATACTCTACCCGTGCTAAAATTTGCAAACGTTGTTGTGTATGGAATTTTACCTCCAATGGTCATACCCGCAGCAATACCAATCATGTTGGCTTCTGCAATACCTACTTGTACAAAACGGTTTGGAAAATCTTTGATAAAGGGTCCTAGTTTTAAAGAACCTGCTAAATCTGCAGTAAGTACTACTACATTTTCATTTTCTTTTCCGATTTCGTGAATGCCTTCACCAAATCCACCACGTGTTTCTTTTTCGTTTTGTACTTGTATGTCTTGTAATTTCATGAGAAGTAATTTTTATCCTTCAAAAGTGCTATAAAAATAAGGTGTCTTTGCTTCAAACTCTGCGCTGCAAGTGTCTACCATTTTGTAAACTCTGGTAATGCCAAGTGCTTTTCTTTTTTCATACACTTGTTCATCAGTGCAATCGCCATGTAAAATTTTTGAAATTTGCACGTCACCAAAACCACATTTTTTAGCTTCTTTTAATAAGCTTTCAGGAAGGGTTTCTAATGTATGCGTTGCAATTTCTTTTTCGATATTACAAATTTGTAAAATCTGGTGTAAGAACCATCTGTCAATGCCTGTTGCTTGTGCAATAGACTTAACAGTAGAACCCGCCATGAGCGCATCTTTGATTCTAAATATGCGGTCCCATTTTGGTGTTTTGATATATTCTACGAGGTCCTCGCTTTTCATGAGGCTCTTACCGTAATAACCTAAACCAACGGCTTCATTTTCTAAACTCTGACAAGCTTTTTGAATCGCTTCTTTAAAGTTTCTTCCAATAGCCATTACCTCACCTACACTTTTCATTTGTAAACCAAGGGTGTCGTTGGCGCCTTTAAATTTATCAAAATTCCAACGCGGCACTTTTACAATCACGTAATCAAGTGCTGGTTCAAAATATGCCGAAGTTGTTTTTGTAATCTGATTTTTTAATTCATCTAAACTATAACCAATGGCAAGCTTCGCAGCAATTTTTGCAATTGGATAACCCGTTGCTTTAGAAGCAAGTGCCGATGATCTACTCACGCGCGGATTGATTTCAACGGCAATAAGTTCCTCGGTAGCAGGGTTAAGTGCAAACTGCACGTTACATCCACCAGAAAAATTACCCAGTGAGCGCATCATTAAAATGGCTTTGTTACGCATTTCTTGGAATGCAGTATCACTTAAAGTCATGGCAGGTGCTACGGTGATAGAGTCTCCAGTGTGCACACCCATTGGGTCTAAATTTTCTACGGTACAAATGATAACAACATTATCATTTTGATCTCGTAACAATTCAAGTTCATATTCTTTCCATCCAAGTACTGCTTTTTCTACAAGTACTTCATGAATAGGAGATGCTTTTAATCCTCTTTCGAGAGCTGCATCTAAATCATCTTTTGTATGTACAAATCCACCACCCGTTCCACCTAATGTAAAGGAAGGTCTGATAACAAGTGGGAATCCAATTTCTTGTGCAAATTCTTTTCCTTCTAAAAAGCTATTGGCTACACGGCTTGGCGCTACAGCCATACCAATTTTTACCATGAGTTGTCTAAACTTCTCACGGTCTTCGGCGGTATCAATGGCAGCAACGTCTACACCAATCATGCGCACATTGTACTTTTTCCATATGCCAATTTCATCGGCTTCCTTACAAAGGTTTAAAGCGGTTTGACCACCCATGGTTGGAAGCACGGCGTCAATATCGTTTTCTTGTAAAATTTGCTCAATGCTTTCGATGGTAAGCGGCAACAAGTAAACTTTATCGGCCATCATTGGGTCTGTCATGATGGTGGCTGGATTTGAATTAATCAAAATCACTTTAATGCCCTCTTCACGCAAACTTCTAGCAGCTTGAGAACCAGAATAGTCAAATTCGCAGGCCTGGCCAATAATAATGGGCCCAGAACCAACAATAAGTACCGATTTTATGGAATTGTCTTTTGGCATAGGAACTAAAAAATAAATTGTGCAAATTTAATAAAGGGGGAGCAGAAGGGGGTATTTTTTTTGAACTAATTGCTCCTAATTTTATTATATAACTGTTACCCGCTTATTTTTAATGAACAAAACAGCCAATATGCTACAAGAAGGATCCAAAGCCCCTGCCTTTAAAGGCCTCGACCAAAACGGTAAAACCATTGCCCTATCTAGTTTTAAGGGTCAAAAACTGGTTTTATATTTCTACCCCCACGATATGACCCCAACTTGTACCGTGCAGGCCTGTAATTTGAGGGATAATCATAAAATTTTAGCCAAAAAGGGCTACCAAGTGGTAGGTGTGAGCTCCGACGACCAAAAAAGTCACCTCAAATTCATTGCTAAGCACGACTTACCCTTCCCACTTATTGCCGACACCGACCTCGTTATTCATGAAAAATATGGTGTTTGGGCCGAAAAGAAGTTTATGGGCAAAACCTATATGGGCACTTTACGCACTACTTTTATAATAGACGAAAACGGCGTGATAGAAAAAATTATTACTAAGCCGGATTCAAAAAATCATGGTCAAGAAATTTTAGGTGCTCCAAAAAAGAAATAAAATCTATGAAACATTTACTCGCTTTCATTTTTGTATTGGCGCTGATGCCTGCACAAGCACAAAAAGTAAATAAAAAATTACAGCACGGGTTAGAAACCCTCACTGCTGGGTTTAAAGGTGACGTGGGCGTTTATGTAAAAGATTTACATACTGGAAAAATAGCAAGTATTAACGCTGATAGTATTTTTCCAACAGCAAGTATGGTTAAAGTGCCTATACTTATTGGCATCATGGATAAAATTAATAAAGGCGAACTCAAATATCATCAGGAGTTAACCTACAAAGATTCTTTGTTTTATGCAGGGTCCGATTTGCTTGCTTCATTAAAACACAATGAAAAAGTTGAGCTGAGTAAAGTGATTATGCTCATGCTTACAACAAGTGATAATACGGCTAGTTTGTGGTTACAATCACTAGCGGGCACTGGAACAAGAATCAATCAAATCCTTGATAGCATTGGCTATACGGCTACTAGGGTAAATAGTAGAACAACAGGTAGAGAAGCGAGTAGAGAGAAATTTGGATGGGGACAAACCAGTCCAAAAGAAATGGTTTCTATGTTTGAAGCTTTGGCCAATAGAAATTTATTGGACACTGCTTCTTCTGAAAAAATGCTTCGATTGCTTGGTAGAAATTACTGGGATGAAGAAGCGATTTCACAAATTCCACCCGATGTTTTTGTGGCTAGTAAAAATGGTGCCGTTAATGCGAGTAGAAGTGAAGCGATGTATGTGTCCGGAAAAAATGCGCGATACGTTTTTTGTATCTGTACTAAAAATAATAAAGACACAAGTTGGGAATTGCAAAATGAAGCATGGGAGCTCGCCAGAAAAGTGTCTAAATTATTATGGGAAACCTACAAGTGATGATCTGTTAATTGCTTTTAACTAAACAAAACATACGTTAACCAGCTCATCCCATATGCGAGGGCTGTCATATACACAAGTTGAAACGCAGGCCATTTCCAAGACTTTGTTTCTCTTTTTACAACGGCTAGTGTACTCATACACTGCATGGCTAGTAAATAAAATATCATCAGCGAAAGGCCGGCTGCTAAAGTGTATACTTTGGTTCCATCTGGATGTCTAGCAGCTGCCAATTTTTGTCTGAGAGAGCTGTCTTCACTGTCTTCTACGCTATATAAGGTAGCCATGGTACCTACAAAAACCTCTCTAGCCGCAAAGGAAGTAATGAGGGCAATGCCTATTTTCCAGTCGTATCCAAGCGGCTTGATGGCTGGCTCAATAGCTTTACCCAAAATGCCCGCATACGAATGTTGTAGTTTTTCTGATGCGTATTGTTTATCTAAAGAATCTTTTTTTGCAGGCAACACTTGACTGAGTGCTTCATACTTTTTAGTAGTATTTGCTATTTGATCACCAGGTCCGTAGCTACTTAAAAACCATAGTAATAGGCTAATAATCATGATTACTTTACCTGCATCTGTAACAAATATTTTAGCTTTTTCGAGCATGGTAATACCCACGTTTTTCCAACGCGGAGCTCTATACATGGGAAGCTCTAAAATAAAAAAGCTTTTTTCTTTGATGGTGATAAACCACTTTAGAACATAGCTAACAAGCATCGCCATTACTATGCCTAGTAAATAAAGACCCATCATTACAAGGCCTTGTAAACTTAAAAATCCAAAGTAGTATTTGTTATCTACAACAAGTGAAATTAAAATCGTGAAT
>JAGNTI010000210.1 GCA_017987615.1 Sediminibacterium sp.
ACAAGTTTAAGCAAATTGAACGCATCAACAATTCTAAGTTTTCTAAACTAGATATTCCAAGTGGTAAAGATGTTTGCCGCAAGCAATTTTTCTTTTTCATGGAAAAATTATTGTCTGCAGATATTAGCCACGGCGACTATGAAACCTATGTACCGATGCTTGCAGAAAAATTTGCTGACGTAAGCAAAGAAGACGTATTAAAGCGTGTGGCTGCTATGGAGTTTGATCGTTTCTTAAAATATTACGAAAACGCCGAAGACCTTAACCATAGAGACAAAGGTAGACGTGAGCAAAGTGATGCCCCAGATCAAGCAAGACGCAGAGATGGCAGAGACCGTGATGGTGGAAGAGATCGTGATGGCGGAAGAGGCGATAATAGAAAAGAATATGCAAGAGGTGGCGGTAATGGTTACAGTCGTCTATTTGTAAACCTTGGTACCAAAGATGGTTTTTACAAAGCAAGTTTTTTACAATATATCTTAGACATGAGTGATCTTAAAAAAGAAGCACTTGGTAGAATTGATATGAAAGACATGAACTCTTGGATTGAAATTGAAAAGGGTGCTGCTAAACAAATGGTAAGTGCACTTGATGGTAAAAACTATAAAGGTCGACGCATTCGTATGAATGATGCGGATAGTGGCGGCGAGCGCAGACCAAGACGCGGTGAGTAATTTTATATTGTATAATTTTTTTTATGGAGCAAGTAATCGAAACAAAAAAAGGAGTGGAAGCACTTCTACAAAAAAGACCCTTAATTATCTCTGGCCCCTGCAGTGCAGAAACAGAAGAGCAAGTAATTCAAACAGCTACCAGACTAGCTGCTACCGGCAAAGTTGATATTTTACGTGCTGGTATTTGGAAGCCGCGTACGCGTCCAGGTAGTTTTGAAGGTATTGGTACCAAAGGGTTGCCTTGGTTACAGCAAGCAAAAAAAGAATCTGGACTGCCTGTGGCAGTTGAGGTTGCTACTGCTAAGCAAGTAGAAGATGCACTTCATTTTGGTGTCGATGTTTTATGGATTGGTGCAAGAACCACCGTAAATCCTTTTAGTGTGCAAGATGTTGCGGATGCACTAAAAGGAGCTGATGTTCCCGTGTTAATAAAAAACCCTATCAATCCAGATTTAGAATTATGGATTGGTGCTGTAGAGCGCGTTGCAAATGCAGGCATTAAAAATATTGGTTTGATCCATAGAGGCTTTAGTTCTTATGGTAATACCGAATATAGAAATGCGCCTATGTGGCATTTAGCGATCGAAATGAAACGTCGTAATCCAGGCATGTTGCTTATCAATGACCCTTCACATATTTGTGGTAGAAGAGATATTTTAATGGACGTTGCACAAAAAGCAATTGACCTTGATTTTGACGGACTTATTATTGAAAGTCATATCGATCCAGACAATGCTTGGAGTGATGCTAAGCAACAAGTAACGCCTGAGCGCCTCGGCGAAATGATCAGTTCAATTGTTTGGAGAACGGAAGAAATTGATTCTGAAGAACTACATGCGGTGATGGAAAAAATGCGTCAGCAAATTAACCAGCTTGATGATGAATTGTTGCAACTTATTGGTCAGCGTATGAAAGTTGCCGATAAAATTGGTCAATATAAAAAAGACAATAACATTACCATTTTACAAACCAATAGATGGAATGCCATTCTAGAGCGCGCTTACGAAAGAGGCGAGAAGCTTGGACTTAGTCAAGAATTTATTACCAAATACTTTGATGCAGTGCATATGGAAAGTATCAACCATCAAAACAAAATCATGAATTCCTAATCAGGAGCTCTTGCATAATATTATACGGATGAAAAAAAGAACTTTTCATTTTTCGGGCAAACCGGTTAACTATTATTTTGATGCCTCTTTTGATGCATTAAAAAAGTTAGTACCTGTTGAGTCGGCTGTAATTATTACAGATGAAAATGTTTTTGAAGCACATAAAAAAAAGTTTAAAGGTTGGTCTACTATTGTATTAAAACCTGGTGAGCAGTATAAAGTTCAGCAAACAGTAGATGTTATAATTGATAGACTCATTGAATTTAGTGCCGATCGTCAAACCACTTTAATTGGTGTAGGCGGCGGCGTTATTACAGATATTACGGGTTATGTAGCTAGTATTTACATGCGCGGTATAGCGGTAGGTTTTGTGCCTACTTCTTTACTTGCCATGGTAGATGCTTCGATAGGTGGTAAAAATGGAATTGATGTGGGTGTCTATAAAAATATGGTGGGCATTATTCGCCAACCTAATTTTTTACTTTACGACACAAGCTTTTTAAAGTCATTACCACTTTCTGAGTGGCAAAATGGTTTTGCGGAAATCATTAAGCATGCCTCGATTAAAGATGCCCCACTTTTTAAACAATTAGAGTTACATACACTGGCTACTTATAAAAAAGATTTGTCATTAACGGCAAAACTTGTAGAGCGAAATGTAATGATCAAAACCAAAGTGGTTCTTGCCGATGAGTTTGAAAAGGCTGATCGTAAACTTTTAAACTTTGGTCATACCCTTGGTCATGCTTTAGAAAACACCTACGAGCTAAGTCATGGTCAGGCCATAAGTATTGGTATGACGTATGCGGCCGTTATTTCAGAACAGCTATTGAATTTCAAAAATAGACACGCCCTTGTTTCACTTTTAGAAAAGTATGGTTTACCAACCTATGCTTCTTTTAATACTACTAAGGCTATTTCTATTTTGCAAAAGGATAAGAAAAAAACAAAAGATGCAGTGCATTATATTTTGTTAGAAAAACTAGGCAAAGCTGTTATTCAAACCATTCCATTTGTGAAGCTTGAAAAAATATTAAAAGCAATTCAATCATGATGCTTGCGCGCGTAAC
>JAGNTI010000211.1 GCA_017987615.1 Sediminibacterium sp.
CATTTAATAGTGGCGTAAATTAACTGCAAATAAAAATTCATGAAAAAAATATTGTTCGTATTTGCAGTGCTATGTTCAAGTGTTTTACTTGCGCAAGATGTATTTTACTTTACTAGCGGACTGGCTTCCGGAAAAACACACCAATATGGTAGAGAAGCTATGTACTCCGACGCCCTCGCTTATAGTTTGTACAAGGGAGAAAGTAAACCACAGGAAGGATTACCTGTTTCGAGTGGCGCAAATACCAACTGGACAAGTATTAAAGCAGACAGTGCGCACAACTTTAGAAGCCAAGCACTTGCCAATGGTTATTTATACCTACAATACAATGCGGCTAAGGCTGGAACAGCTGTGTTTATTGGCACTGGCCACTCCATGGTGTTTATCAATGGCGCACCGCATGCGGGTGACATGTACCGTTATGGTTGGATGTATATTCCCGTTCAATTAAAAAAAGGAATCAATGAATTTTATATCCGCGCTGCAGGCGCAGGCAGGTTTGCTTCTGTAAAAGCCATGTTAGATTTTTCATTTAAGCCCGTACAATTAAGTACCAAAGATGCTACACTCCCATTTTTTATTGAAGGAGAAAATGTTTCCAAAAAATGGGCAGGCCTTGTTGTAGTGAATAGTTCTAAAAATAATACGGCAGGTATGCGTATTACAGCTGCAGTTGAAGATCAAAAAATAGAAACCAATATTGCTAATATTGCTCCTCAAATTGCAAGAAAAGTAGCCGTAGAAATTCCGGTACCAAAAAATACAACAAAAGGAAGCTACCGGGTTTCACTTACTTTAATGGCCAACAACCAAATCATAGATACTACATCTGTTGTAGTAACTGCAGTAAAAAGTAATGAGCACGCTTCGCATACATTTATTAGTACAATAGACGGATCTGTTCAGTATTATGCAGTAGCGCCTCAGGCCAACGCAAATAAAAATAATCCAAGTTTATTTTTATCGGTGCATGGCGCAGAGGTAGAAGCCATTTCTCAAGCAAGAGCTTACAAACCAAAAACAGAAGGACCGATTGTAGCACCTACCAATAGAAGACCTAGAGGTTTTAACTGGGAAGATTGGGGTAGACTCGATGCACTAGAAGTTTTTGAAATTGCTAAAAAAACATATCAGCCAAACCCACAAAATATTTATTTAACAGGACACTCGATGGGCGGTCATGGCACTTGGTATTTAGGTGCTACCTATCCTGGAAAGTGGGCTGCTATTGCGCCATCGGCGGGCTATCCAACCCTTGCTGCGTATGGTTCACACGATGGTCTGGTTCCAAATGATACAAGTACGCCGGTTAAAAAAATATTAACCAGAGCAAGTACGCCAAGCAATGTATTAGGCATGGTCAATAACTACAAAGCGAATGGTGTTTACATTTTTCATGGTGATGCAGATGAAACCGTTTCGGTAAACTATGCTAGACAAATGAAAAAAGTATTGGCCGAATTTCATCCTGATTTTAGTTACTACGAATACCCAGGAGGTTCACATTGGTTTAGTGACGAGAGTGTAGACTGGGCTCCTATTTTTGATTATTTCAAAAGACATACCATTCCAGTTAGCAGTAAAGTAAATGTGATTGATTACACCCTTCCTTCTACTGCTATAACCAACACCTATCACTGGTTACAAGTGTTGCAACAAGCAAAAAGTTTTGATTACAGCCGCGTACAACTTACGCGTAACATGAAAACAAAAAACATTACAGGTACCACTACCAATATTAATGCTGTTGCAATTGATACCAAAGATTTTGCGATAGGTGATACGGTTACTATTGTATTAGACGGCAGTCAGTTAACACATATTGTTAATGGTACTGCGCTAGTATTAGAAAAAAATACAACTTGGAATAAAGGAACCTCACCATCTCTCGCCAATAAAGGCATACAAAGAAATGGTGGATTAAAAGAAGCATTCAACCATAATATGGTTTTTGTATACGCTACCCATGGAACAGAAGCAGAAAATAACTGGGCGTTACAAAAAGCAAAATATGACGCTGAAACATGGTACTATAGAGGCAATGGTTCTGTAAGTTTAATTGCAGATAAAGATTTTACGACTGCGGCTTATCAAAATCAAGGCGTTATTTTATATGGTAACGAAACAACCAATACGGCAGCAGCGGCACTCCTTACCAACTGTCCGATTAAAGTAACTACTGGAAAAATTGTAATGGGAAACACCGTTTTTGAAGGTCAAGACCTAGGGGCTTACTTCATGTACCCTGCACAAAACAATGGTATTACAAGCGTTGCACTCATTGGTGGTACTGGTGTACAAGGCATGCAAGCCGCAGATGCCAACCAATATTTTAGTGGTGGAAGTGGTTTCCCTGACTTTATGGTTTTTTCACTTGATATGCTTATTAAAGGTGAAGACGGCATTAAAGCAGTGGGTTATTTTAACAATGACTGGAGTTTAGGTAAGGATTTTTATATTAAAAAGTAAAGAAGGATGAAAAAAATAGTATTTGCTATTTCGTTAATACTCGTAGGATATATTGCAGTAGCACAAAAGCAAGTAAGTATCATTCCAGAGCCGCAATTTTTGAAAGTAAATAATGGAAATTTTACTTTTTATAAAAACACGCAGTTTATAGCACCAGCTAGTTGGAAACCGATTGCAAAATATGTACAGCAAATTACAAGTACATCTACTAGCACGCTTCCAAAAGGAAATACGCGCATAGTATTTAAAGAGAATAAAAATTTAGCGAGTAGCGAATACACGTTAACGGTTTCTGCAAGTACCATTACTATATCTGCTAAAGATTATGCTGGCGCGCTCTATGGTGCTCAAACCATTGTTCAACTTTGGTATACCTCTA
>JAGNTI010000001.1:0-13490 GCA_017987615.1 Sediminibacterium sp.
TTTATCTAAAGTAAATATTGCTTTTATGACAGCCAATGGTATTGCAAGTGTTATATTTGGTGTACATGTGCTGGTAGCATTATTTTTAAAATAAATTTTTTACTCCTTTGGCTAGAATACTTTGCATCGATTACGGCGGAAAAAGAACGGGCCTCGCCGTTACCGATCCACTGCAAATTATTGCAACGGGTTTAACAACCGTTGACACCAAAGATTTACACGCCTTTATAAAAAACTATTTACTTACAGAGGCCATCGAACTTATTTTAATTGGTGCGCCCTTAAGTTTAGACAATACACCTACCCATGCTACGCCGCTTGTTAAGGCAGCTATTGGTCAGCTCAAAAGAACATTCCCTGCCATTCCCATACAAACCGTAGATGAGCGTTATACCTCTAAAATGGCAGTTAGAGCCATGGTTGATATGGGGATGAAAAAAAAGGACCGTCAAAATAAAAAAATGGTAGATGAAATAGCGGCTACCATTATGTTACAGGAATATTTAGCAAACCGTTAAGGTCTATTTTTGTTGATTGGCATAATTGGGGGTATTTTTGCACCTTAATAGCCATTATTCAACAACTCAATTCTCATGATTCTTCCAATTGTAGCCTATGGGGCCCAAATTTTAAGAAAAGTTAGTGCTTCAATAGACGCCTCTTATCCGTCGCTTCCTAAATTATTGGAAGATATGTGGGAGACCATGTACTCAAGTAATGGGGTAGGGCTTGCCGCGCCTCAAATCAATAAAGACATCCGGTTGTTTGTAATTGATAGTGCTCAAATTTTTGAAAGTTTGGAGCCACACGAAATAGGTAAATACCCGGATGCTCCTGGTGTTAAAAAAGTAATGATCAATGCAAAAATTGTGGATTTGGCTGGTGAAGTTTGGTCTTATAACGAAGGTTGTTTGAGTATTCCAAATATTAGAGAAGACGTGTCAAGGCATGAAACGGTTACACTAGAATACCAAGACGAAAATTTTAAAACCTATACCGAAACATTTAATGGCATCACAGCCCGTGTTATTTTACACGAGTATGATCATATTGAGGGTAAATTATTTATCGATTATTTAAAGCCACTACGTAAAAAATTACTACAAGGCAAACTCAATGATATTAGTAAAGGCAAGGCGCGTATCGATTACAAAATGATTTTTATTAAATGATAAAATATACTTGGTTATTACTGATGTTAATGAGCGGGTCTTTGTATGCACAAGACACGACTATTGCCATCGACAACCAAGCCTTTACTTTATCTGAAGTAGTAGTCAGAAATAATTTTGATTACAAACAGGTACTCGAAACCATCAAACAAGACACTACTTTTTACAAGGCATTCAGAAACCTACGCATCATTGGATTTTCTTCTTATAATAGTATTCAAATGCTGGGTAAAGATGGCGGTATAAAAGCTTCATTAACCAGCAAGACACGTCAAAACCATGTGGGCAATTGCCGCACTATGGACGTGTTGGAAGAGCAAACTACTGGCGATTTTTATTCGGGCACTGGCAAATACAATTACTTAACGCCAGAACTATACGCTGGTTTATTTTTTACCAAAGGACAAATTTGTGGCGAAAATAATATTGTAAAAGGTCGCAATTTATTAACCAGTAATAAGTCTGGTATCGAAAAGCACAAAGATCAATTAAAAATGCTTTTTTTTAATCCAGGAAAAAAAATACCGGGCATCCCATTTATAGGAGACAAGCTGGATTTATATGACGAAGCTGCCCACAAACTATATGATTACCGCCTAGATGTGGTGGATTATAAAGGAACCCTTTGTTATTTATTTTCTATCAAGCCAAAAGAAGATCTTGGTTTTTTTAAAAGCGACAGGGTGGTGGTAGATCAAATGAATACCTGGTTTGATTTAAAAACCCTAGAAGTATTAGGCCGTAATTATGCACTAAGTTATAAAGCAGGTGTATACGACTTTGATGTGGCTATGGAAGTAGAAATGACCAAATTTAAAGGTCTTACAGTGCCTAAAACACTGCGTTATAAGGGCAATTGGGACGTTGTCTTTAAAAAAAGGGAACGGGCAATATTTACCGCCACATTATTTGATTACAATTAGGCGAGCCAAATATATCTACGCCAAAAACTGGTCGTGGATATAGTCCACAACATCAATAAAGCTTTCGTTTTTCTGATAAACAGCCAGTTGCCTGTCAGCCCCTGTTCCAGCCTTAAATAAGGGGTCAATATTTGAAAGGATATCTCTGCTGCCTAAGTCGTTTAAAGTGTCGTCTACAAAGTCTAGAAGCTCATAAATGAGTGCTTTGGTTTCCACTTCTGTTTCTTTGCCAAAATCAATGAGTGTTCCTTCAATACCGTACCTACTTGCCCTCCATTTGTTTTCATTAATTAATGAGCGCTGGTAATTGATGAAATTTAAATTTTGATGCCTTAGCTTATAAATTTTAGCACAAATGGCCTGAAACAATGCAGCAATAACCGTGGTTTCTTTAACTGTTAATGGTACATCACAAATTCTAAATTCGACGGTATTAAATACCGGGTGCACCCTAACGTCCCACCATATTTTTTTTGCATTGTCTATGCAATTGGTTTTGATGAGTAGGTTTACATAATTCTCATAATCCTCGATCGTTTCAAAATAATCTGGGATACCTGTTCTTGGAAATTTATCAAACACTTTGGTTCGGTAAGATTTGTATCCGGTAACTCTACCTTCCCAAAAAGGAGAGTTGGTACTAAGTGCATATACGTGGGGTAAAAAATAACGAGCCGTATTGGCAATATGCATCGCCATTTTTCGGTCCTGCATACCCACGTGTACGTGTAATCCAAAAATTAAATTACTACGCGCTGCATCCTGTAATTCATTAACAATTTGATTGTATCTAACATGGTCAGTAATGAGTTGATGCTGCCAGTGGCTAAAGGGATGTGTACCTGAAGCGCCTACCCATAAATTTAAATCTCCAGCAATGCTTGAAACAATGTTTCTTAATTCTGTAACTTCTTTATGTGCTTCTTCAATATTACCGCAAATATCAGTGCCTACTTCCACCACGGCCTGATGCATTTCTGCTTTAACCTTGTCTTTGAGTGTTTTTTGCCCTTCAATAACAATTCGCTGTTCGTGGCTAGTAAGCTCTCTTGTTACAGGGTCAATAACCATGTATTCTTCTTCCACGCCAATAGTAAATTGAGAAGGGGTATGCATAAAGTTTTATAGATTAAAATGAACGGGTCTTAAAAGTACCTCGTTTTTCTTACATAAAAAAAGGCCGAATCAATTAAGATTCGGCCTTTTTTATATTTTGGTATTTATGACTTCAATTAGAAGTTAAAACGTAAACCAATTTGACTGATCCATCTTGCAGCGTATGCAGCATTTGTTGTGGTGCTCACACTCCATGGAGTTTTGATAGTTGGGTTAAATCTGAAGTTAACAGGAGTTAAATCTGTTGCACTTGCATAACCTCCAAAAGTAAGTAATGGGAAGTTATCGTTAGATTGGAAATAGTTTCTACCCCAAGTTCTGTTGATCATGTTACCAAAGTTAAACACATCATATGTTAACTGGAATTGGTAACGCTTAGCACCCACTTTAATGTTAAAGTCTTGTGCAATTTTTAAGTCAACAATGTTTGTGAACGGCGTACGAGAACCATTTCTTTCAGCAAATTTACCACGATTGTTTCTGAGGTAAGGATTAGACTGAATAAATGCTTCAAACGCATCTTTTTGTTGCTGAGCAGAATACGTTACACCAGCAACAGTGTTTGATGCAAAAGGCATACCAGCTAATTGCGCTTGAGTAGGGATGAAAAGTAAATCGTTGGTTTCACCAGTGTTTACGTCTCTAACTGGGCTACCAGCATAAGTGTAACTCATTGGTGAGCCTGATTGACCTGTATAAGCAAGTGTAATTGTTGTTGCTAAAGTTTTCTTAGCATATTCGAACTTCTTGCTTAAGTAAGTGAAAATTCTGTGACCAGCACTGAAATCAGAGTTTGAACGACCAATAAAGTTACGTCCGTTTACTGTTTCCATATAACGCCATTGGCTAAAGTTTACAGAACTAGTACCATCGTTAACGGCTACTGCATTACCAAATGTATAGTTTACATCAAATGCAAAACCAGTGTTGGTACGCTTGCTTGCTGTTAAAGTAAAGCTATATGAATAACCAGTTTTACCTTGGTTGTTGCTTAATAAGATAGCGTTATCGTAAGGGTTAGAACCATCAGCATTTAAAGGAATACGACCATTGTTGGTAGTAGAGTAAACGTTTCTGCTTCCAATGCCATTTGATACGCCAACTGGAGGAAGTAGGTTAATGTTCGTGTAGTAAATTTCATTTAAGTTTTTACTAAATACACCTTCTAAAGTACCAGACCAACCATTACCAAATTTCTTATCAAGTGCAATTGAAGTTCTAAATAATTTAGGTGTGCTAAATTCAGCAGCAACTAAGTTAAGAGGTCCTTTTGTAACACCTGCACCAACTTGCGCTGGAGTCCATTGGTTGTTAGGATCAGGTCTGAAACGAATCGTATTTAATTGAGTAGAGTTAGCAGAGTAACCACCCACAAAAATACCATTGTTGTTGTATAAGCCACCAGGCCATACTAGAGGAATACGTCCAGTAAAGATACCTACACCACCACGTACAATTAGGTTTTCTTCAGGGATCTTGTACGTAAAGCCAACTCTTGGAGAGATAGCGATAGGTACTTTAGGTGTTAAACCTGATCTAGCTCCTTGTAAATCGTAGTATTGAGAAAACTTAGGGATTGCTACGTTATTAGTGTAATCGTCAGCCCATGGCTTACTTAAAAACTTGTAGTAGTCTGCACGGATACCAAAGCTTAATGTTAAATTATCTGTAGGTCTTAATTCATCGTTTAAGAACATAGATCCTTTAGCAATTTTAAATTTAGCAGCAGCATCAGTGTTATCTCCTTTACCATTGTCAACCATAGAAAAACCATATTGGTAGTTTTGCGGCTTAGCATTGGTTAAAAAGTCGTTTAAGTTTGCATAGGTATAGTTACCAAATGTGTTTTGAATGAATGTGTTAAATACATCATTGTATTCATAATCAACACCAAACTTAAGTGCGTGCTTACCTAAGGTTACTTTAAACTCATCATAGAATGACCAGTTCTTTTGCGTTAATAAGTTTGCAGTTGAACTGTTATCTGGTCCAAAAATAATTGCACCAGAACCGTCATTGATACGAACTCTTGGAAACGCTTGACCTAATGGACCTCTATCATCATTTACATCTGTGTAAGTAACTAGCATTTTATTGCTGGCATTTTTACCTACTAAACTTTTTAATTCTGCAGATGTAGAATTGGTTGTTGTAGGGAACTGGTAACCGTTGTTGTAAAAGTTAATAGTACCAGAACTTGAAGTAGACGTATTTAAACGCTCACCTTTTGTGTATCTGTTCGATAAAGACAATTTATGTCTATCGTTAATGTTCCAGTCTAATCTTACAGTGATACGGTCTGCATTAACTTCTTCTGTGTTATCTAAGAAACCGCCAGCTTCATAGTTGTAGGTAGATTTTAAAGTAGCCGCTAAGCTATTTAAAACGTTGATGTCTTTGGTGTTACCATTATACTGAGAAAAGTCAAATGGTTGAGGACGAAGATCTCTTTGTAAATCAACGTTTACGAAGTAGAATAATTTATTTTTTGTAATAGCACCACCTAATCTAAAACCATAAGTTTTTTTGGTGAAGTTATTAAGTCTTGTTGCATTTTCTTTTAAACCAGTTGGTGTTTTACCAGCTAAATCTTGGTTTTGTAAGAAGTAGTAAACTGATGCAGAAGTTTTGTTGGTACCTGATCTAGTGATCGCATTGATACCACCACCTGTAAAGTTACCTAGTGATGCATCAAATGGAGAGATAACAACTTGGAACTGATCAATCGCATCGATAGATAATGGAGCAATAGCAGCTTGACCACCATTGGTACCTGAAGCAGATAAACCAAATACGTCATTGTTGATTGCACCATCCACATAGAATGCGTTGTAACGGTTGTTCTGGCCTGCAATTGATACAGCACCTTCAGAACCGTTTACCAATTTAGCTTGAGGAACTGCACGTAAGTAATCGTAAATGTTACGACCTACTGTAGGTAAGTTCGCCATTTTATCACGACCAATTGTAGTTTCAGCACCACCTTTACCAGAAGTTTCAGTAGTCTTACGTAAAGAGCTAACTGTTACATTTCCGAGGTTGTTTACTTTAGAGGCAAGCGCGAAATCAACTTTTAACACATCACCTAAGCTAAGGTAGAGGTCAGTCTTTTTTTCGTTTGCATAATTTAAAAAAGAAACTTCAACAATGTATGGACCACCAGGGTTCATATTGCTGATGTCAAAACGGCCACCTGCACGGCTCTGTACACGGTAGGTTGTACCGGTAGGCTCATGGGTTGCTGTTACGGTTGCGCCAACTAATACCTCACCGGTATTTGTTTTAACAGAACCACTCAGGCTACTGGTGGTGTTCTGTGCTAGTGCAAATGCAGGTAGGATTAATACCGCAAGTACAAATTGCAAGAGTTTTTTACTAAGCATAAGTTTGATTTTTCAGCTGCAAAGAAAACGAATATTCCGCTACTAATTTCAACAGAGTATTAACAAATCGGTACTTTTTAGGTAAAAACTCAGTTTTTTAGCAAAAAACCCCCTTTTTGAGGGGGTTTAAGTGTTGAGAAGGGGTATTTAGTAGGTTGCAAAGGCTATCTTTTGCCATAGGCTTCCTCTTCTTTTTCGTGTTCTTTATCATAGGCCTTGATGATGGCTTTCACCAATTTGTGTCTTACCACGTCTTCTTCGGTTAGGGCTATATGAGAAATTCCGTCAATATTTTGCAAAATTCGGCTCGCTTTTTCAAGTCCGCTGCGCATATTTCGGGGTAAATCTATTTGGGTAGGGTCCCCAGTAATAATGGCTTTTGCATTCGCGCCAATACGTGTTAAAAACATTTTTAATTGCAGGTCATTGCTGTTTTGTGCTTCATCTAAAATGATAAATGCATTGTCTAGTGTTCTTCCGCGCATGTAGGCAAGTGGCGCAATTTCGATGGTGCGCGTACTCATGTAATAGCCTAATTTTTCGGCAGGAATCATGTCGTCAAGTGCATCATATAAAGGACGCAAATACGGATCAATTTTTTCTTTTAAATCGCCAGGTAAAAAACCTAAACTTTCTCCTGCTTCTACAGCAGGTCTTGTTAAAATTATTTTTTTAACGACTTTGTTTTTAAGTGCACGCACTGCAAGTGCTACTGCGGTATATGTTTTACCGGTACCAGCGGGTCCTATGGCAAAAACGATATCGTTTTTATCGGCGGCAGCCACCATTTTTTTCTGATTCGGTGTTCTTGCTCTTACCGTTTTTCCGTTAGGGCCAAACACTAAAATATCATTTGGATTTTTATCTATAAAATGATCGACAACTTCAGCGTCATCACCGCCTAAAATTTGTTCGAAATAAGATTCACTTAAATGACCGTTGCGTTCTAAGTATTGCAGTACTAAACTTACTTTTTCCTTAGCGATATCAATTTGTTCTGGTGCGCCACTTAATTTTAATTGTGTGCCACGCGACAAAATTTTTAGAAGGGGGAATCTCTTTTTTAAAACGTCTAATTTTCCGTTGTTTACGCCAAAAAATTCGATGGGGTTTACGGAGTCTAGGTTGATAATTGTCTCTGTCAACTTGCTTGGTTTTAGTGAGGTAGTTATCCAAATTTAACTAATTGGACACTACTTCTCCAAGCCTTATTTATAAACAAATTGTGAATATTTTTTTAAACAATAAGGCCTACAACGCTTTTAGGGCAGCAATGGTTTGTGTAGGGTTTTCCGATTTAAAAACGGTATTGCCAGCCACTAAAACATCGGCACCAGCAGCAATCATTTGAGGTGCGTTTGCAAGCGTAACGCCACCATCAATTTGAATAAGGGTGCTGCTGTTTTTTGCTGTAATAAGCGCTTTTAATTCGGCAATTTTTTGGATCGTTTGTGGGATAAATTGTTGACCACCAAAGCCTGGGTTTACGCTCATCAAACATACCACGTCAATGTCTTGAATCACATCTACAAGGGATTGAATAGGCGTGTGCGGATTGAGTGCCACACCAGCTTTCATACCAAGTTGTTTTGCTTGTTGTAAATTTCTGTGCAGGTGTGGACATGCTTCTATGTGAACCGTGTATACATCAGCGCCTGCTTTTTTAAAGGCTTCGGCATATTTTTCAGGTTCCAAAATCATAACGTGCACATCACAAACTTTAGATGTTGCTTTTCTGATTTGCTCTATAATGGGTAAGCCAAAACTAATATTGGGTACAAACCTGCCATCCATAACATCGAGGTGAAACCAGTCGGCAGCGCTATTATTGAGCATGTCACAATCTTTTTGTAGCTCTAAAAAATTGGCGCTTAAGAGAGATGGAGCAATGATGGGCATATACAGGTTTTGCGCAAATTTCTGCTTTTTTAAGCAACCACGCTAGTTTTTTGAAGCTTTTATTCTAGAAATAGCAGCGGATGCCTCTGATAAGCTATTGTCTAGGTTAAATGCTAGTTGATAAGCGTTTATCGCTTTATCTGGTTGGCCTAATTTTTCGAGGCATTTGGCGGTCCAGTAATGTCCTCTAGCGTCTGTGGGTTTTACAGCGGTAGCCGTTTCAAAAATTTCTTTAGCAAGTGAATATTTTTCTTGATCAAAATAAATCCAACCAATTTCTAAATAGGCGTCTAGGTAATAATAATTTTGTTGGATACATCTATTAAAATTTTCGATTGCGGCTTCCGTTTTTTCTATGTTTTCATAATAGAGACCTGTAATGTAATAGCTATGTGCTATGTAAGTTCTATCTGGTTTTTGCGTGATAACTTCGGTACATAAACTTAGGGCCAATTTGTTTTTTTGTGCAGCATATAAATTGGCAAGGGTTAGCAAAACATCTGGTGAATTATAAATGGCGGCTGCACTAGAAAAGCTTTTAATGGCAAGTGCCGTATCCGTGTTATGTACTGCTAGTTCTCCTTTTCTAAACCAATTGCCATAATTACCCGGATCTTTTACAATAAGTGAGTCAATTTGTTGGAGTGCCTCTTTTGTTAAATGCAGGCTATCCATGGTGTCAATTAGCTGAACGCGCAGCTCGGTGCTGTCCGGAAAACGCTCAATTTGTTGCAACAGTTCTTTTACAAAATTCGGGTAACCGGAAGCGTTGTTTTTGTTATTGGCCCTGTCTTTGGGGTTATTACAAGCAAAAGTCCCTACAATAAAAGCAAAAAATAGAATAAAGCGCATCTTCAAAAATAACACCAATATTTTTATCTCATGACAATGACCTGACATAAAAACATAGAAACATGCTTACTTTTGCATCCTCTTAACACGTATTTATGAAATTATCTACCGCTTTTTATTTGTTCCTATGTACACTGTTTGTCTCTCCAGCTTTAGCGCAGTATGCAACCCAAGACACGGTGCACTTTGCTGGCGAAAAATATTTTAAAAACATTAGACAGTTAACCTTTGGTGGCGATAATGCTGAAGCCTATTGGAGCTATGATGGAAAGTCGATAGTGTTTCAAAAAACAAATCCAAAAGAAGGTGTTTTTTGTGATCAAATATTTGTGGGAAAAGTTCCGGTAACAGATGCTCAAAAATTTACACCAACAATGATTGGTACAGGAAAGGGAAGATCTACCTGTGCTTATTTTTTACCAGATGGTAAACATATTATTTATGCGTCTACACATTTGGGTGCAGACTCTTGCCCGCCAACACCAGACAGAGCAAAATATGGCAATAAATATATTTGGCCACTCTATAATAGTTACGACATTTTTATGGCAGACATGTCAGGCAAAATTGTAAAACAAATTACGAGTGCTAAAGGATATGACGCAGAAGCAACGCTATCTCCGGACGGTAAAAAAATGATTTATTGTTCTGATAAAAGTGGAGACTTAGAACTCTATGTGATGGATTTAAAATCGGGTAAAGAAATTCGTGTAACCAACGAGCTAGGATACGATGGTGGTGCATGGTTTAGCCCCGACGGAACAAAAATTGTTTGGCGTGCTAGCAGACCTAAAACACCTGAAGCGATTGCAGAATACAAATCTTTACTTGCAGAAGGAATGGTAGCACCCACCAATATGGAAGTGTTTGTGGCAAATGCCGACGGTTCTAATGCAAAACAAATTACCGCACTTGGTCAGGCCAACTGGGCGCCTAATTTTACGCCGGATGGTAAGCATATTATTTTTTGTAGCAACCACGAATACAAAAGAGGATTTCCCTTTAACATGTACCGTATAGATTTGGAAGGTAAGGGGCTCGAAAAAATTAGTAGAGACAAAGGTTTTGACGCGTTTCCTATGTTTAGCCCTGATGGCAAAAAAATTATTTTTGCTTCTAACCGAAACAATGGCGGTACAAGAGATACCAACTTGTTTGTAGCAGACTGGGTAGAATAAACCCAAATCCACTATATTAGCATTACAAAATCAAACACTATGGCAACAGGACTTTTACATTTACATAATTTTTTACGCTGGGTAATTTTAGTTTTATTACTTATTTCAATTGTAAAAGCATACACTGGATGGCAGTCTAAAAAAGAGTTTGCCGCTGCCGATAAAAAAACTTGGCTATTGACAATGATAGCTGGGCATATCACTTTGTTGTTAGGTTTGTATCAAGTGCTAGCAGGTCGTATAGGTATATTAACCACAGAAGTTGCCGCTGGTACTTCTGTAATGAAAGATAAATTTTTACGTTTCTTTTGGGTTGAGCATCCAGTTACCATGATTGCTGCGATTGTTTTTTTAACACTCGCTCATGGTGTTGCAAAAAAGAATTTGGATAGCACTACCAAGTATAAAAAAGCGTTTTACTTTTTTGTAATTGCACTAGTATTAATTTTAGCGGGTGTGCCTTGGCCTTTTAGAGGTATCGAAATTGCGCGTCCACTTTTTCCAGGCATGTAATTTAATACCCTTTTATACCCTTGTTCCGAGTTCTATAATCTGACAGTTTTTAATCCCTGTCCCGTCAATGTCTATTTTGATGAGGGTTCTTACTTTTTGCCAGCCCTGCTTACCTGCTGCCCCTGGATTGATATGTAAGCAAGCCATTGCAGGATCGTATATGACTTTTAATATATGGCTATGGCCACTTATAAATAACTGTGGTTTATAAGCGGCTATAATGGGCTTTGTTACTTTATTGTAGTTGGGAGGGTAGCCACCTATATGAAACATCATGACCCTAACGCCTTCTATCTCAAATTGTGCGCACTCCTCAAATTCGGACCTAATATCTTGACCGTCAATGTTGCCATAAACACCTCGTAGGGGTTTGATGGCGCGAAGCTTTTGGGCTACATCGTGGCTGCCAAAATCGCCAGCATGCCAGATTTCGTCACAATCAGCAAAGTGAACCGCCACTTTGGGGTCCAAATAGCTATGGGTATCTGAAATGAGGCCAATTCTTTTCATAGTATAAGCGAATGAGCCGCAAACTACTCAATATAGGCATGTGTGAACCTAATTTTTATTGTTGTGAAGGCTTTAGTATATTCGTAACCATACAGTAATCGAAAAAGTAAATCATGAAAAAATTAGTACTCGCTTTATTTGTGTTTGCGTCATTTGCCGTAAATGCACAAGAAGCCCAAAATTTTACCGTTAGCGGTACCCTTCAAAATATTGCATTGCCCGTTAATAAGGTATACTATTCTTATAGAGCCGATGGCGTAACGGTAAGAGATAGTGTAGTTCCTGTAGGAGATAAATATAGTTTCTCCGGAAAAATTGCGGAGCCATTAATGGTAACCATTTTTGTACGTTATAAAAATGACTCAGAAGGAAAACCAATTAAAATGTTTCAACCTCGTGACTATGCTTCTGTGTTTGTAGCACCAGGTTCTATTCAAGTAAGTTCTATTGATTCATTTAGTAATGTAAAAGTAAAAGGATCTAAGGCTCACGAAGCCTACCTTGCTTTAACTGAAAAAACAAAACCGGTAAACGATAAAATGCAAGCAGCTAATAAAGACTATAGCGCTGCATACAAAGCAAAAGATTCTGCTGCTATGAAAACCTTGGATGCCACTTTTGATGCTCTAGATGCAGAAATGAAAGAAGTATACAAAGGATATTTAGCTTCTAATAACAATTCTCCAATTGCCATGTTTGCGCTAGGTCAGATGGCTGGTTGGGATATCAATCCGGAAGTTGTGGAGCCTATTTACAAAGCTTTGTCTGAGCCTGCCCGCGCCACACCAAGCGGAAAAGCTTTTGCAGAAAAAATAGCGACTGCTAAAAAAACATCGGTAGGCGCTATGGCTATGGACTTTACCCAAAACGATACTTTAGATGTGCCTGTTTCTTTGTCAAGCTTTAAAGGAAAATATGTACTCATAGATTTTTGGGCTAGCTGGTGCGGTCCTTGCCGTCAAGAAAACCCAAATGTGGTGAAAGCATTTCAAACCTATAATGCTAAAGGCTTTACTGTGCTAGGTGTAAGTTTAGACCAACCGGGTGCAAAAGACAAATGGATAAAAGCGATTCATGACGACAAATTAACTTGGACCCAAGTGTCTGATTTAAAGTATTGGGACAATCAAGTTGCCAAACAATATGGTATTCAAGCAATTCCGCAAAACTTCCTCGTTGACCCTTCTGGCAAGATCATTGCCAAGAATATTAGGGGGGAAGAGCTGTCTAGCAAGCTGGCTACCATTTTCAAATAACCAAAATAACAGTTGAAAATCAAGGAGTTACGTAATTTTTCACAAATTCTGTAAATTTTTCCCCGTTTTCTTCGTATTTCGGTTGCATTCTAATATCTTTGCAGCCCCAAAAATTGTATGTCTAAACAACCGTTGATCAAACAAGATGGAGTTATTCTAGAAGCACTGAGCAATGCTATGTTCAGAGTTAAGCTAGAAAATGGCCACGAAATATTGGCTACCATCTCAGGAAAAATGAGGATGCACTACATCAGAATTTTACCTGGCGATAAGGTCGGCGTTGAAATGAGTCCATACGATTTAAGTAGGGGTCGGATTATTTTTAGGTACAAATAACCGGGTAGGATAAACCGAATAACAACCAGACTAAAACTAAAGAGATGAAAGTTAGAGCTTCAATCAAAAAGCGTAGTGCAGATTGCAAGATTGTTAAGCGCAAGGGTAAACTTTTTGTAATCAACAAAAAGAATCCTCGCTTTAAGCAACGTCAAGGATAAAAATGAATGGTGGCGCTAGTTTGCGCTTCATCGTTTTTTAAATCAGTAACTACAAACAGTAAAATAAAATTTAAAAAAAGCATATGGCTCGTATTGCCGGTATTGACTTACCAAAAAACAAAAGAGGCGAAATTGGTCTGACCTATATTTTTGGTATTGGTCGTTCAACTGCACAGTATATCTTAACCAAA
>JAGNTI010000001.1:13590-28287 GCA_017987615.1 Sediminibacterium sp.
TAAAATTTAAAAAAAGCATATGGCTCGTATTGCCGGTATTGACTTACCAAAAAACAAAAGAGGCGAAATTGGTCTGACCTATATTTTTGGTATTGGTCGTTCAACTGCACAGTATATCTTAACCAAAGCAGGTATTGACTTTAATAAAAAAGTAAATACTTGGAATGATGAAGAACAAACTGCAATTCGTAACATCATCAACAGTGAGTTCAAAGTAGAAGGTGCTTTACGTAGTGAAGTTTCTATGAGTATTAAGCGTTTGTTAGACATCGCTTGTTACCGTGGTCTTCGTCACAGAAAAGGTTTACCTGTTCGTGGTCAACGTACCAAAACAAACAGCCGTACCAGAAAAGGTAAGCGTAAGACAGTTGCCGGTAAGAAAAAGGCACCTAAAAAATAATTAATCTGGTAAGAGCGGTGAACCCACCGCTTTTGCCATTTTTAATAAACAAACCCAAACGCTGTCGGATCGCCGCCTAATTGTAGTAATTAGGATGCAGGAGAAGCGGGTGGTACCCAGGTTAACCTGGGGTTATTTTTTAAAGACTACCTCAAAAAACAAAAATGGCTAAACCACAAAAAGCGCAGAACAGTGCAAAAGCTGCTGCCAAAAAAAGAGTTGTAAAAGTAGATGCTGCTGGTGAAGTACGTATCTCTGCAACATTCAACAACATCATCATTAGTTTTACCAACAAAACTGGCCAAGTAATTAGCTGGAGCAGTGCTGGTAAAATGGGCTTCAGAGGTTCAAAAAAGAATACACCATATGCCGCTCAAATGGCTGCTGCTGATGCTGCGAAAGTAGCTTCTGACGCAGGTTTAAAGCGTGTAGATGTATTTGTTAAAGGACCAGGTTCTGGCCGTGAAGGTGCTATCCGTTCTATCGCACAATCAGGTATCGAAGTTACTTCTATCAAAGACGTAACGCCAATGCCACACAACGGTTGTCGTCCTCCAAAACAAAGAAGAGTTTAATTATTTTATTATACAGGGTGTATCATTCATTTTAGATTTTTAACAATGATACATCGTCATTAAAAAATCACAAAAAAGGTCCGCAGCCTCTTAAAAATTGCGTTAAATAAAATGGCACGTTATACAGGTCCAAAAACAAAAATCTCCAGAATCTTTGGAGAGCCAATCTTAGGAAATGGCAAATGGTTGGGTAAGAACAGCAACCCTCCAGGTCAACACGGAGCAGCACGTAAGCGTAAGAGCTTAGGTGAATACGCTTTACAATTACGTGAAAAGCAAAAAGCTAAATATACTTATGGTGTATTAGAGCGCCAGTTCCGTAAAACATTTGAAGAAGCAGCTCGCTTAAAAGGTGTTACCGGTGAAAACTTGATCAAATTATTAGAAGCTCGTTTAGATAACACAGTTTTCCGTATGGGTTTAACAGCTAGTCGTCCAGAAGCACGTCAGTTGGTTAACCACAAGCACGTAACTGTAAACGGCGAAATCATGAACGTTCCTTCTTACACATGTAAGCCAGGTGACGTAATTGGTTACCGTCCAAAAAGTGCTCATAATACTTCATTAACTAGCAAGAGCCGTGGTAAAAATCCTAAGTTCGGTTGGTTAGATTGGAACGAAAATGAAAAGAAAGGAACTTTCATCACTTTCCCTGAAAGAGAGAATGTACCTGAAAACATTAAGGAGCAACTAATCGTAGAATTGTACTCTAAATAATAAGTACTAAATCCAATTTCCGGTTTCAATATTGACCCGGACAAACTAATAAAAAACAAGTTTTAATATGGCCATATTAAGCTTTCAAAAACCAGACAAAATTGTTCTACAAAAAGCAACTGAGTTTGACGGACAATTTGAATTCCGTCCTTTAGAACCAGGCTTTGGTTTAACAATCGGTAATGCCTTACGTAGAGTATTACTTAGCTCACTGGAAGGATATGCTATTGTAGGTATCAAAATCGAAGGTGTAGACCACGAGTTTGCTACTATTAAAGGTATTACAGAAGATGTAACTGAAATCATATTAAACTTGAAGCAAGTGCGTTTCAAGAAAAATGTTGACCATGAAGTTGCAACAGAAAAAATCAATTTATCTATCAAAGGTCGTACCGAATTTAATGCAGGTATGATTGGTGAATTATCTCAACATTTTCAGGTTATGAATCCTGAGTTGAGCATTTGCACCATGGATACAACTTCTAAAATGGATATCGAATTAACGATCTCAAAAGGTCGTGGTTATATCCCTGCAGAAGAAAATAAAATTAAAGATGCTCCTTTTGGATACATCGCAATCGATTCTATTCACACGCCAATCAAGAACGTTAAATACGCTATTGAAAACTATCGTGTAGAACAAAGAACTGACTACGAAAAATTAATTTTAGACGTAGCTACAGATGGTACCATTCATCCTGAAGATGCTGTAAAGCAAGCTTCTCGCATTCTTATCCAACACCTTATGATCATTACGGATGAAAACATCACGTTTGATAATAAAGAAGATAAGAAAGAAGATGTAGTGGATGAGCATGTATTACAATTACGTAAAGTGCTTAAAACACCACTTGAAGATTTAGATCTTTCTGTACGTGCATTTAACTGTTTAAAAGCAGCTAAAATCAATAGCTTAAGCGAACTTGTTCAATATGAGCAAGAAGACCTTATGAAATTCAGAAACTTTGGTCAAAAGTCATTATCTGAAATTGAGCAAGTGTTAACTGAAAGAGGCCTAAGCTTTGGTATGGATTTAGGTAAATTAGGTTTAGATAATCTAGATAATTAATAAAAGGGCTTAGCCCATTATTCACGCCTTACAATTCCTGACACGGTGTAAGGATTAAAAACAAAAGTCATGCGTCACGGAGACAAAATCAACAACCTAGGCCGTAAAAAAGCACATAGGGAAGCATTGTTAGCTAACTTGGCTAACCAGTTAATTACGCACAAGCGTATTGTTACTACTTTAGCAAAAGCTAAAGCTTTAAGAACATACGTAGAGCCGTTAATTACAAAAACTAAAAAGAGCGATAACAAAGAAACAATCATGCATCAGCATAGAGTTGTTTTCAGTTACTTACAAGACAAAGAAGCTGTAAAAGAATTATTTACAGTAGTAGGTCCTAAAGTAGCAGGTCGTCCGGGTGGTTATACGCGTATCCTTAAATTGGGCATTCGTCCTGGGGATAATGCAGAAAAAGCAATGATTGAACTTGTAGATTTCAATGAAATCTATGGTAATTCAGTTAACGCTGCAGCTGAGCCAGCTAAGAAAACACGTCGTAGCCGTGCAACCAGCAAAAAAGCTGATGTTGCTGAAGCAGAAGTGGTAGCTGAAACTCCAGCTGAACCAACCGCAGATTCTTCAACTGATAAAGCAGCTGAATAATTTGAAACGGTAATATTATATAAAAGGCAAGGCTTTAGTCTTGCCTTTTTTTATGTGTAAAAAAAAATAAGGAGTTACAAGAGAATTGAACTTTTTTTGTACCATCAAACCAATCAAAAACTAGTATTCTAATGACGCATCAAGCCAAAAAGCCCGCAATTTTGATTCTCGCTGACGGACACGTATTTCATGGTCATGCTTTTGGTAAAATTGGTACCACTACCGGAGAAATTTGTTTTAATACCGGTATGACGGGTTATCAAGAAGTTTTTACAGACCCAAGCTATACGGGTCAGGTGCTTATCATGAACAATGTGCACATAGGTAATTATGGCGTAAAAGATACAGACGTAGAAAGCAGCACAGTAAAAATTAGAGGTTTAATTGCGCGTAATTTAGAAGAGCAGTTTTCGAGACTACTTGGCGATGGTGATTTAAATACGTATCTCGTTAACAACAATTTAGTGGCTATTGATAATTTGGATACGCGTGCACTTGTTGCGCATATCAGAGAAAAGGGAGCCATGAACTGTATTATTTCTTCTGATGATTTAGACATTGCTTCTTTACAACAAAAATTAGCAGCCGTGCCTAGCATGGATGGACTAGAACTTGCTAGCACAGTAAGCACTACTTCAGAATATGAAATGGGTGATACTAGTTCTGCAATTAAAGTTGCTGTTTTAGATTTTGGTGTTAAACAACATATTCTACAATGCTTGGTTGATAGAGGCGCGCATATTAGAGTGCACCCTGCAAAAACGCCATTAAGCCGTTTAAAAGAATTCAATCCTTCAGGATATTTTATTTCTAATGGTCCTGGCGATCCTGCTTCTATGGATTATGCAATTGCAACCGTTAAAGAAGTTTTAGAAGAACAAAAACCAGTATTTGGTATTTGTTTAGGACATCAATTACTCGCGCTAGCAAATGATATCCCAACATTTAAAATGCACCATGGACATAGAGGACTTAACCATCCTGTAAAAAATATTATTACGGGTCAGTGTGAAATCACAACACAAAATCATGGATTTGGTGTTGATCCTGAAGCCGTAAAAAATCATCCAAACGTAGAAGTAACGCACGTTAATTTAAACGACGATTCTATAGAAGGTATTCGTTTAAAAAACAAGCCTGCATTTAGTGTGCAATATCACCCAGAAAGTACACCAGGCCCGCATGATAGCCGTTATTTGTTTGATAACTTTATTGATTTAATTAAAGCCAAGGCCTAGTTATGAAAATAGCCATCATCAATGGACCCAATTTAAATTTATTGGGCAAAAGAGAACCTGAAGTGTATGGCACTGCAAGTTTTGATGATTGCTTTAATGCTTTGGTAGCAAAGTATCCAAACATTGAGTTCGAATATTTTCAATCCAATATAGAAGGCGAACTCATCAACGAATTACAACGCGTTGGTTTTACCGCGAATGGTATTATTTTTAATCCGGGTGGTTATACCCATACTTCTGTTGCGATAGGCGATACCGTAGCAGCCATTACAACACCTGTTATTGAAGTGCATATTAGTAATGTACATGCAAGAGAAGATTTCAGAAAAATATCGCACGTATCTGCAAAGGCAACCGGTTCAATTATTGGACTTGGTGTAGAGGGTTATCAATTAGCGGTAGAGTGGTTTGTAAATAAAGGCGCTTAATTATTTATCCATATGTTTAAGTCCTATTCCCAAAAAGTATTCGGACTCATTTTGATTGCTGCATGCCTCAAAATGATCGCTGCTCCTTTTTTGGAACTCGGTAACGACGAAGTCTATTACTGGACCTATGCATTGCAACTTGATTTCAATCATTTTGACCATCCGCCACTTGTAGGTTTTTTAATCCGTGTATTCACTTTAAATATGCACTGGGTATCTGAATTAAGTATGCGTTTGGGTGCCATTGTATCGGCTAGTATCGGTTGTTATTTTGTATTTAAAACAACGGCAAACCTATCTACTGAAAGAGCGGGATGGTATGCAGCGCTTTTGTATCAAGCAGGCGTATACACTGGGTTTATTGCAGGTTTTTTTATTTTACCGGATAGTGCACAGCTCATATTTTGGACAGCGTCATTGTATGTAATGTCACTACTAATATTTACAAATAAAGAAAAGCAAATAGGGTATTGGATGTTGCTTGGATTACTGATTGGACTTGCCACACTTTCAAAAGTGCATGGTTTATTTTTATGGGCGGGCTTTGGTGCGTATTTATTATTTACAAATTACAAGAAAATATTTTCGTGGCCTTTTGTGGTAGCGATTTTTGTTACGCTACTTTTTATTGTACCCATTGTTTACTGGAATGTCATATACGATTTTATTACCTACCGTTTTCATTCGGAGCGTGTAACACATACGGGTATTGACATTACAAGCTTCACAACAGAGGTAGTAGGAGAGGTTTTATATCAAAACCCGGTCGTTTATATCTTAATGGCTGCTGCTTTATTTTCATTTAAGAAAATTTTATTTCAGCAAAAAAATATTGGCCGCTGGTTATTATGGATGAGCCTGCCGCTTATACTAATATTTTGGATAGTAGCACTTTTTAATCCTACACTTCCACACTGGTCGGGTCCTGCATTTATTCCATTAATTATACTCGCAGGTATTTATATCGATCAAAAAAAATCAAAATGGACCGTTTATTTTTTGAGGTCTTCAGTGGTATTAGTATTTACAATTTTATTTGCACTTGTAATCATCGTTCAAAAGTATCCGGGCAATTTTGGTAGTCAACAATCAAACAATTTAGGCGAGTATTGTCCAACACTTGATTTATCTGGATGGAAAAATTTTAGTGTTGTATTTGATTCATTAGTTAAGCAGGATCTGGCCAATCATACAATGTCTGAAGCGCCTTCAATTATTGTGGGCAAATGGTTTCCGGCAGGACATCTCGAATTTTATACGGCGCGCACTACCGGACTTGCTCTAATGGGCGTTGGTAAACTCCAAGACATTCATAAGTTTGCTTGGTTAAATAAAGAGCGCCCAAAATTAACATTGGGTGCAGACGCGTATTGTATTGTGCCCTCCAATGTGCCTTTTGATGTTGCAGCTGCTTATGGGTCTTATTTTACAACAATAGACACGCCAATAAGGATTGATCAGAAAAGAGGTGATGTTGTTGTTCGTTATTTTTTAGTGTACAGGCTGCATGGTTGCACTATAGTTCCACAACCACTTTTGTAAGTGCTTTAAAAGAGTCTTTCAAAATCTCTTCTATAAGAAATACTAGCCCCAAAACGGTTGCGTCTTCCAAAGCTGGATCCACTTATGTCAAGGCTGTTTTTATTAAATAAAATGGCCCTTAATTTGCGATCCTGTGTAAGTATAAATTCTATATTTAAATCGGGGAGCCATTGTAAGTTTCCGTTTTTAACACTTGAAGAGTTGCTTAAGTTAAAATCTAAGTCACCACCAAAGGTCACAACAATTTTATCTTCAAAAAAGCTTTTGCCCACTTTAAAATTAACCCTAGATCTATTAATGCCTGCATTAGCTACGTTGCTGTTGATGCCTGATGCGGCACCTAAAAGCTCTGTATTGCTATATAAGGATGTTCCTACGTCAAAGCGTAAGCTTTTGTCACCAGTTAGCTTATATAGCATATTAGAGAACATTTTATTGATCTCTTTGGTTAGAATTTGAGAGAGTGTGTTTACCCCGATCGTTGCAAACATAGCATTGGCATTTCCGTTTCCACCATTGCCAATAGTAGGAGGGGCAAAGGAATTGAAGACAATTAAAAATGAAACCTGTTTTAATATTTCATTGTCATCCTGTTCAAGCCGCGTTAAATATTGTACCAGTTCATTGTCAGTTTTAATTGGACTTCCTTGCGGAAAATCCAATTTAAAACTAATAGAGGGCTTTGTTAGCTTATCTCTTAATTGCGCAACTACATATACCGGCCCACGATATCCTTTAACTGCACCACTCATATTTAAATTACCTACAAGGTCGTAAAGCGCTACTTGCTCTGCGGTATACTGTGCATCAATTTTGATATTGGCTTTATTAGGATCTCCGGTCCATTCGATATAATTTCCTTTATTAGGTATGAGCTCAAATGGTTTTTTAATAAGTGACTGAAAACTAAAATCATAATTTCCTTTATCAATATTGTAACGGCCTCTGATGGTAAGGGGTTCTGTGGTACCGGATCTGATTTTGAGCCTTCCGCTTCCATTTGCTTTAATAATATCGCCAGAAACGTCATCTAGTATCACATCTATTTCTGCTTTATTATTTGCCGTTAAGTCTAGGTCTACGAGTAAATTAAAATTTGATGTTTTGTTTTCGGTTTGTATTTCGGTACCATATTTTTTATAGGTAATAAAATCTGCACTTGCAGACTCTTTAGATACTGCGTTAGGCAGCACAATATGAGAACTGTCTGTAGATTCTGCTACAAGTGTAATTTTTGCATTGGTGGATGGTCCTTTAAAACTAAAGTTTGCTTTACCAAGTGCTTTACCATAAAAAAGTGGATTGTCTTTTGCCTTGGTATCTATGAGCAGTAAATTGTTGGTGGTAACATCAAAATCAAAAGCCATATTTTCAAACTGCTTTTCATATAATTTACCGGAGCCATTTGCTTTGTTGTTATACTTGTCCCGCACCGTAAACTTTCCAAAGTCTATGCCGTCTTCTAAAAATTTAACCCGTAAGCTATCAAGTTGATAATTTACCTGTGTGTAATCTACTTTTAAGGTTGCTTTTTTAACAAGTACTTCGCCTAATAGGGTTGGGCTTGTTGGGTTTCCTTGGATACTTAACTGACCAGTTGCTTTTCCGTCTACTTCAGAAAATATGCCTGTCAAAAACTGCTCTACAAAATTAATTCGGGTATCACTCAGTTCAATATTGGTGTAGAGTGGTAGTTGGATACTGTCTGTTAGATTATAGAAGCCGTTTGCACGGATTTTATAATCTTTATTGTCTGACACTACCGTAAATGGAAGGTTGCCCGTTTTTGCATCATACCCTGCTGTAATATTTACAAGACCTACCGAGTCATTGTCTACCCTTAACTGGCTGGTATTAATTCTGGCATCTGCCTTTATATCAGAAAAGATGTTTTTTAAAGTAATATTTCCGTTGGCAATACCCTCAAAACGTGGTTGATTGATTATTAGGTTTGTAATATCTCCTATAACGAGGTTGTTAAGTCTGATGTTCAGTTGATTGGTGTTGCCGCCATCTTCTTCTTCTGTTTGTATTAATATTTCTTGAGTGCCTTGTACAAATTTTACATTGCTGGCATGTACAAAATTTTTGCGCAGCACCAATTCACCCTCTTTTTCAAGTGTCCACTTTTTATTATTGAGGGTGAAATTAGAAGGCTTCCACTGTATACGAAGTCCATCTTGAAGCGTGTATACTTCTGCTTCTAAGTTGGCATCATTTAAATTACTAGAGGCGCTCGTTTTTATTTGCACATTGGATTTGTCATTTTTTGAATCTATTGAAATAATAGAATTTGGAAAACGAATACTATCTCCAATGCCAAAATTGTCAATGTTGGTTAATAAACTTAGGTTGTTAATATCGCCTTTGGCCTCTACGCTTGCGCCAGTAATTGCGTAGTCGTTAATTTTTCCGTACGGGATGTTTGCCTTAGCGCTTAATTGATAGGTTTTGGTATTAATGTTGCCTTCAAACGAAAAATCATTAAAGCCACTCCAGTTTTTATTGTATAAACTAATATAGGGGTCTATGTAGTTGGCATTTGCTTTAATGGTAAAGTTTTGATCTGCACTAAGTTTGCCAGGCGCCTCAATATAGTTAGGGTAGTAGTGGTGTAAAAACGATTGAATGCTTTTTGGTAAATCGGCCACATTAAATTGACCGTTGATGCTTGCATTAAAGTCGTTACTTTTTAGGGTGATACGTTTTTCGTTTCCAACTTGTGATGACTGAAGTGATAAGGAATCAAAATTTAGCTTAGTAGTTGAATCGTTAATGTTTGCATTTAAAAATTTAGCATTCCCTATAAAATTATCGAGGTTGCTTCCTGTAAAATTAGCATCCAATAGTCCGGTAACTTCAATAAACTTTGGATAGAGTTTTAGGGCTTTTAAATTTGAGTAGGCAAGGTCACCTACAATATTAAAGGCCGGTATTTTTTGATTGAAATTAATTTCTACCGAGCTCGTAAAGTTTAAGTTAGGGTCATTGATAATGATATCACCACTAAAATATTTTTTCTGGAAAGTGCCGTTGGTTACAATGCTTTTGTAGTAATAATCTTTGTATTGAACAGATCTGATGTCTCCACTAATACTGGTTTTTAATTTTTCTATATCAAAACTAGTGCCTTCGATACTTCCCTTAAAATCTATGGTTCCTAGGTCGTTATTGTTTGTGAATTTACCCAGGTTAAATGCGACAGTTTCTAGTTGCCCTTTGTAGCTTGGCTCGCCTTTAAGCGGGAGTTTTAAATTGATGTCTGTGGTTACGCCGCCTAGTGCAGTGCTAAATACCCCTTTAGTAACAAAGTCAAATGCAGTGCCCTTAAAATCGCCTCTATATAAAATGGTGCCTAGTGATGCAAAGCTTGGGCTTTGAATATTTTGGATAGAAGGGATAAGCTGTGCTAGGTCTTTGTAGTTGCTTCGTACAAACCCTTGCTGTAATTGAATTTGTGTTGTTTCTATTTCTGGTAGGCCCTTCATAGAAAATGTACCCGTTAAAATGCTATTGCCTCCTGTTCTTAATTGCAACTTAGATACTGTAAAATCAGCAACCGTTCCTACATATTTTCCTGAAAGTTGCGCCTTTGTTTTAAACATAGACATGGCAGGCGCAAAAAAAGCAATATCGTCTGTGTGAACATCCGATTCTTTGATGTTAGCCACCATTACAACATTTGAGATATAGTTGCTAAAGTCTTTTTCAAAGTTTGTAAACTTCATGGCATAGTAATTACCAATGCGTGACCTATTTGTTTGAAGGTCTAAATTGGCAAACTCCATGATGTTCTGGTTGAACGTAAAATTGGTATTTAGTTTTTTTACCAGTAACCCTGATCTTTCTTTGGCGGATAGTTTTATAGAAGCTTTTATTTCTTTTTCAGACACAAAAGCATTTTTTATGGTAGCGTTGATGCTATTAAAATTAAGATGCGTTCCGTCAAAATTTGGATACGGTTTTTCAAAATCACTATCAATAACAAGTGCTCCTTTATTAATGGTAATTTCGTCTGCATTGATATTGAGCGGACTTGCACTAGCTGCAGCAGGTTTGTTAGCTGGCTCTTTACTATTGGCAGGTTGTAAAGCTGGTATCACTTTCATTACAAAAGAAGGCTGATCCAAACTAACATTTCCTAATGAAATAAAATTTGTTTCGGTATTTATTTTCTTACAATCTGCAACAATGCTAACAGCCCCTGCCTTCATGTATGTTCCTGTCCACTGATCGTTTTGTTCGAACCGTACCGATTTGAAATCTATTTTTTTGATATCGTAATGGGTACTATTAGCAGTATTACTGGTATCGCTGCTTTTAAAGTAGTTGGTAATAAATTCGTAGTTCCAGGTTTTTGTTTTTCTATTGATTTTTACAACGGCGTCTTCTATACCAATATAACTGAGGGTTGCATTTTTTTTAAGGAAAAACCAATCAGTGATTCTTATTTTGCAAAGGTTTGCAAATAAAAGGGTGTCTTTGTTTTGATCTCTTATAAGTACGCCTTCGATGTTTAATTTGTTAAAAGGAGAAATACTTACTTTTCTGATGCTCACTTCTGCACCTATTTTATTAGAAAGAGAGGAAGTGATTTTTTTTGCGATGTAATTTTGTACAGGGCTTGTGTTTAAAAGTAGGAGCACCAAAAAGAGACCCGCAACAACTGCGAGTAAAACATTTCTAGTTATTTTTAATTTTCTTTTCAGGTAGTTCTATTCTAGTATCAATTATTAATATCCTGCAACTGCGTCATCGCCTCTTTTGTCGGCAACTGTAATTCTTTTACCCGTTGAACCTATAACGATTCCTTCGGTTCTACCAATTGCACCTCTTTCTTTAATACGGTAGCCCATTTTTTCAAGTGCAGCTTTGGTGGCTGGGTTAAACGTTTTTTCTATGCTCACTTCATCGGGGAGCCACTGGTGATGAAACTTAGGATTATTAATCGCGTCTTCTAAACTCAAATTAAAATCAACAAGGTTAACGATGGTTTGAAACACCGAGGTTGGAATGGTGGTGCCACCAGGTGTACCTACTGTCAAATAAGGTTTCTTATTTTTTGTAAGAAGGGTAGGTGTCATGGAGCTGAGCATTCTTTTATGTGGTGCAATGGAATTGGCTTCTCCGCCAATGGCGCCATACATATTTGGGCTACCTGGCTTTGCACTAAAATCATCCATCTCATTGTTTAAAATAAAGCCTGCGCCACCTACAACCGTTCTATTGCCATAACCTCCATTAAGGGTGGTGGTCACTGATACCATATTGCCTTCTGGATCAACTACACTAAAGTGTGTTGTTTCTTCAGAAACAGGCGCATTGCCTGCTTGGGTTTGATCACTTGAACCAGCAACGCCAGGTTTGTAATCCAACATTCTATTTTTTAAATAGGCGCTGCTAAGTAATGTGTTTTGAGGAACTTTATAAAAATCTGGATCGCCCAAATGCGCAGCTCTGTCAGCATATGCACGGCGCTCCACTTCAATCATGAGTTGCACAGATTCCGGTGTTTGAAACCCCATTTTTTGAACATTAAAGGGCTCCATCATTGTAAGCATCTGGCCAATTAAAATACCTCCACTGCTTGGCGGTGCAAAACTTATGACGCCATAGTCTCTGTAATTAAATACAATAGGCGCTCTCAATTTTGCTTGATAACTTTTTAAATCTTCAAGTGAAATGATGCCACCACCTCTTTTCATTTCTTCTACAATAAGTGCTGCTGTTTCACCTTCGTAAAATCCCTTAGCGCCATTTTTTTGAATACGCGTAAGTGTATTTGCAAGTTCTTGTTGAATAAGTGTATCTCCAACTTTCCATTTTGATTCTTTAACAAATGCAGAAGGCTTGGTAGAATATTTTATAAAATCTTTTTTTGTTCCATTTAAACTAGAGGCTTCTCTTTCGGTAATGACAAATCCGAAACGTGCTAAATCGATAGCGGGTTGAATGAGCTGTGCAAAAGGAAGTTTTGCATGTGGTAAGGTTGCAAAAATGCCCGCAACCGCGCCTGGAACGCCAGATGCTAAATGACCATTTTGCGAAAGTGCATCTTGTGCATTTCCTGCAGCATCTAAATACATATCTCTAGTTGCTTTAGATGGTGCCGCTTCTCTGTAATCGATACCTATAAGGGTGCCATCTTTTTTTCTGGCGAGGGTAAAACCTCCACCACCAATATTGCCTGCTCCCGGATAAACGACAGCTAGTGCAAATTGTGTAGCAATGGTTGCATCAAATGCGTTACCACCTTGCTTCATGATTTCGGCACCAACCATACTTGCAAGCGGGTGCGCACTCGTTACACTCGCTCTATTAAATACGCCTGATTTTGTAACACTATATTGGTAGGGATTTACTGCTTTTGAGGGGCCTACAATCGCATTTTCATATTGCCCCATAACGCTACTGCATAGGCAAAATAAGAAGGCCAAAAAGATTGTTGATTTCATGGTTGAAAATTACTCAATTTTTGGTTAAATCTGGGCCATTTTTTGTTACATTCACGCATTGTTTAACAAACTGTTCATGATTTAAATGACAGCCCCATTAGGCGTTTTGACAGCTATGAAAAAATTATACTTTTTTACCCTGCTTCTTGTAGTTGGATTACTATTTTCTAGTAATAGCGTATGGTCGCAACAAGTGAGTCAAAATAATGGTGGAGTAATGCCAAGTTCTGATATACTTCAGTCATTGAAAAAGTTAAAAGTGCTGGGGTCTATCTTATACATTGCTGCGCACCCAGATGATGAAAACAATAGTTTGTTGCCTTATTTGGCCAAAGAAAAAATGTACCGAACGGCGTATTTGAGTTTAACCCGAGGGGATGGTGGCCAAAATTTAATTGGGCCAGAACAGGGTATTGAACTTGGCATGATCCGAACCAAAGAATTATTAGCCGCCCGCGAAATAGATGGCGCCGAACAATATTTTACAAGTGCTTACGAATTTGGGTTTAGTAAAAGTATGGATGAAGCCTTACAAGTTTGGGACCGAAAAAAAGTTTTAGCAGACGCTGTTTGGGTAATTCGAAATTATAAGCCCGATGTAATTATTGCGCGCTTTCCTCCGGACGCGCGCGCAGGACATGGACACCATAGTGCTTCTGCACAAATTGCTAGAGAGGCTTTTGCCGCAGCTGCAGATCCCAATCAATTTCCGGAACAGTTAACAAATGGCGTTACGGTTTGGCAGGCAAAAAGATTATTGTGGAATACATTTAATTTTGGCGGCGCTAACACCACAAGTAATGATCAATTTAAAATTGATGTGGGTGTTTACAATGCACTCGAAGGAAAAAGTTATGGCGAACTTGGTGGTGAGGCAAGAAGTATGCACAAAAGCCAGGGCGAAGGAAGACCTCGACGCAAAGGAGAAATTCTAGAATACTTTACCACCATTGTAGGAGAGGCGCCTACCAGTAATTTACTCGATGGTGTTAGTACGGATTGGACAAGGCTTGGTCAAAACGGAGCAAGTATTGCAAGCGCTATTGACGCAGTTATTGTTTCTTACAATCCTTTGCAGCCCTCATTGTCACTGCCTGCGCTTGTAAAAATTTATAACCAAGTTAAGGAGCTTCCTGCTTCTGTTTGGAAGTCGCATAAATTAAGCTCGTTGCAACAAATTATTGAAGCTGCTGCAGGATTGTCTGTAGAGGCATTTACGGTTTCAGAAAAAGCAGTACAAGGCGATTCTATTAGTTTTACTTGTGCTATTAATAATAGATCTGCAGCTACTGTTCGTTTAGAAAATATTAGGGTATCCAATCAGTCCTATGCAAAGCAAGTGGCCCAGCCATTGTTGCAAAATAAAAATTATAATTATGTTGTAAACATGCTTCCGGTGGTGGCAAAAAATCAGTTTCAACCTTATTGGTTGCAGCAGCCTAAAAATTCGGATGGTATGTTTTTGGTGAATGATTATACTGTACTTGGTAAAGCTTGGAATGATCCTACTATTGCTGTGCAATTTAATTGTACAATTGAAGGCGTGTCATTTACCATTACTAGACCAGTCATGCATAAATATGTAGACCTTGTTAAAGGCGAATGTGTGCAACCATTTATCATCATTCCTCCTTACGAACTTGTTGTAAAACCAACCGTGGTATTAACAA
>JAGNTI010000212.1 GCA_017987615.1 Sediminibacterium sp.
AGTAAACCTTCAGTACACTGCAAAAATTGCAGAAATAGAACTAAATAGACTTGTAAGCAAATTGGCTTTATAATTTTTATACATCCTGTATGCATGTTACCTCTAAATTACCGAGTACCGGCATTAGCATTTTTACGGTGATGAGTGAGCTGGCTGCAAAGCATGGCGCCGTTAATTTAGGTCAAGGATTTCCGGATTTTGACATGCCTCAAGACCTTGTAGAACTGGTTGCAGCTGCCATGCGAAGATATAACCAGTACACGCATTTAAACGGCTATTTACCCCTCAGAGAGGCCATTGCGGGCAAAGTAGCGGCGCTTTATGGCACCCATATTTCACCAGATTCAGATATCATTGTTACACCAGGCGGCACGTATGCCATATATACCGCCCTTACCACTATTTTACATAAAGGCGATGAAGTCATTGTGTTTGAGCCTTGTTACGATAGCTATATTCCAAATATTGAAATCAATGGCGCCGTGGCGGTTACCATTCCACTTCAATTTCCAACGTATAGTATTCCATGGGATAAGGTTCGTGAAAAAATTAATGCGCGTACAAAGTGCATCATGATTAATTCACCACACAATCCAACCGGAACGGTACTATCAAAAAATGATATTGAAGAGTTAAGACAAATTGTTGCGGATACGCAAATTATTATTCTAAGTGACGAAGTGTATGAGCATTTAGTATTTGATGGCGTGGAGCATCAAAGCATACTTCGATATCCCGATTTGTTAGCGCGTAGTTTTGTATGTTTTTCTTTTGGCAAAACCTATCATGCTACTGGATGGAAATTAGGCTATTGTATTGGTGATACAGGTTTAATGGAAGCTTACCGCAAAGTGCATCAGTTTAATGCCTTTTGTGCAGACACGCCTAAGCAAGTAGCACTTGCTACTTATATGGAAAACAAAGATGCTTATTTGCAACTGGGCGCTCAAATGCAGGTAAAGCGTGACTATTTCCGAAATCTTATGAAAGCCACGCCACTGCAGTGTTTGCCATCTAGTGGAAGTTATTTTGAATGCTATAGTTACGCAAACATTTCAGACGCATCAGACACCGATTTTGCCATGAAGCTTATTCAGGAATATGGGGTTGCTACGATTCCAGTATCGGCGTTTTATAAAAACAAAACAGACAACAAAGTGATCCGTTTTTGTTTTGCAAAAAAAGAAGAAACCCTGAAGCGCGCACTTGAAAAATTAGTGTCGCTCAAATAATCTTTCAATTAAAACTGCGCCACAATTAATTACCCAATCGCGTTATTGATATCTTCGATTAAATCTTCAATATCTTCTACACCCACACTTAGTCTAATTAAACTATCGGAAAGACCGTTTTTAATTCTTTCTTCTCTTGGAATAGAAGCGTGCGTCATGGAAGCCGGATGATTGATGAGTGATTCTACCCCACCTAAACTTTCGGCAAGCGCAAAAACCTTGGTACTAGAAAGCACTCTAACGGCATTTTCTACACTGTCATCTTTTAAAGTAAAGCTCATCATACCACCAAAACCACGCATTTGCTTTTTAGCCACTGTATATCCAGGATGGTCTTCAAACCCGCACCAGTAAACGCGTTCAACCTTTGGATGCTGCTTTAAAAAGGCAGCCATAGCGGCCCCGTTTTCGCAGTGTCGCTGCATACGCAGGTGAAGTGTTTTGATACCTCTTAATACTAAAAAACAATCCATTGGGCCTGGTACGGCGCCTCTACTTTTTTGGATAAAATATAATTTTTCACGAAGCGTCGCATCATTCATAACAAGACAACCTTGTATCACATCACTATGGCCACCTAAATATTTGGTAGCAGAGTGCATCACAATATCGGCGCCTAGGTCTAGCGGATTTTGTAAATACGGCGAAGCAAACGTGTTGTCTACGCAAAGTAAAACCTTGTGTTTTTTTGCGATGCTTGCAACTGCTGCAATATCTGTAATATTCATGAGTGGATTGGTTGGTGTTTCAATCCACAATAATTTTGTTTTGCTAGAAACAGCTTTTTCTATTTGAGTGATATCAGTGGTATCTACATACGTAAACACAATATTATATTTTGCAAAAATTTTAGTGAAAAGTCTATACGTACCACCATACATATCGTTTGCTGCAATCACTTCATCACCTGGTTCTAAGAGCGTAATAACAGCGTCTGTAGCAGCAACACCACTACTAAATGCGAGTCCAAAGTTTCCATTTTCAATTTCTGCAAAAGCGCTCTCAAGGGCTGCCCTGGTTGGGTTTTGGCTACGTGCGTACTCATATCCTTTGTTCACACCAGGCGCTTCTTGCACATACGTAGAAGTTTGATAAATAGGCGTCATGATCGCGCCAGTAGATGGGTCAGGTTCAGTTCCAGCGTGTATATATTTGGTTGCTAATTTCATAATAGTAAATTTTAAATGCTATTTCTTTTTATTTGTAACGGTTTCCTTAGAAAATGAAATGGGTAACATTACTTTTACTTGGTCCCACATAACAATCAGACCGGCACCTAAACTAGTTTCTTCAAAATATAAAGTAAATGCATCGGTGCTATCCATTGTTTTTGTTACAGGCACTTGCGTGCGTAAAAAATCTTTTTTTGCGTTGTAACTAAAATTACCCCAGCTAAAATTATCTGTATTTAAAATGAGGGTCCAATTGTTTTCGTTTGGAATGCCATAAAGAGTATAGCGTCCCTTAGGCACTAATTTTCCAGCAATTTTTACGGGCACAAAAAATTCAATTTCTGTGGCTTCGTTGGCGCCTAATCGCCAAATAGTATTGTACTGTACAATGTCTCCAAATAAAGGACGTCCATTTTTTT
>JAGNTI010000050.1 GCA_017987615.1 Sediminibacterium sp.
CAAGTGCGTTGGCTTCATTAAACGAAGCAATAAAGTCAGTATCCAATTGCTTATTAGACACCCAAGTTGCAAATACAAATGGCTTACCAGTATAACTAATCCATGCTTCGGCTAAATCATACTTGAACGGATAGCTATCGTATTTATCTAGAGCCCTATCACCAATTATTACGGCCGCAGTAGTGCCTTCAATTAAACCGATAAAATTTGTTGGAGCTTCTAAAAGTTGAATATCTTTTTTCCAATAATTTTTTAATAATACCCTGGCAAGATTTACCGAGGTTTTACTTTGGTAATCTAAATACAGGGTTTGTATTTGTTCCATGGGCACTTTACTAAAAATACATACTGATGCTACTGGTCCAGTAGCACCAATACAATAATCAGAAATGATATGCGCTTCAGGTAAACTAGGTATTACAGCAACTGGTACAAGTCCAATATCAATGGTATTATCTTGTAAGGCCCTAGCCAAATTGGCCGGATAATCTTCAATTAATTCTATGCTTTTAGATACGGCATGATGCTGTAAACCATAGAGTAATGGCTTTGTATTTAAATAACTTACAGCTCCAACACGTATTATTTTGCTCAATTGAAGTAGATTTGCATGCAAAGAAACAATAATTACCCATTAATCGATATCAAATTATGGATTTAAGCCAATTAACCGCTATTTCGCCAATTGATGGCCGTTACAGAAAACAAGTACAACAATTAGACGAATATTTCTCTGAATTTGCACTCATTAAATACAGGGTGATTGTTGAAATCGATTATTTTGTTTTTTTAGCCGATAAGAAGTTTTTTAAACTACCTGCAAAAGCAAAAGCCTTTTTACTAGAACTAAAAGAAAATTTTAGTGAGGCGGATGCAAAAACCATCAAAGAAATTGAAGCCACTACCAACCACGACGTTAAAGCGGTTGAGTACTTTTTAAAAATACAATTAGACAAAGCAAACTGTAGTGAATTAAAAGAGTGGATCCATTTTGGTTTAACATCTCAAGATATTAATAATACTGCCATTCCATTAAGCTGGAAAAATAGCATGGAATTTGATTATTTACCTGCCCTTATTAATTTAATGCAGCATATTCAAGACCTTGCAGTAACCTGGAAAAACATTCCTTTACTTGCTAGAACACATGGCCAACCTGCCTCTCCTACCAAATTAGGTAAAGAGTTTATGGTTTTTGTTGAGCGTATCCATAACCAAGTTGCACTATTTTTAAATATTCCATATGCTGCTAAATTTGGTGGTGCTACCGGTAATTTTAACGCCCATCATATTGCTTTTCCAAAAAGAAACTGGGTAGAACTTGGGAACGAATTTGTTGAGGACAGACTTGGGCTTCAGCGTATGCAGTTTACCACTCAAATTGAGCACTACGATTATTTTGCTGCTCATTTTGATAATTTAAAACGTATCAACAACATTTTGATTGACATGTCTAGAGACATTTGGACATACATATCGATGGATTACTTTAAACAAAAAACTAAAAAAGGTGAAGTGGGTTCTAGTGCTATGCCACATAAAGTAAACCCTATCGATTTTGAAAATGCAGAAGGTAACTTAGGCATGGCAAATGCCCTATTAGAGCACCTCTCCGCTAAATTACCTGTTAGCAGATTACAAAGAGATTTAACCGATTCTACTGTACTACGTAACATTGGAACGCCGGTTGCGCATATGACCATCGCTATAAAATCTATCGAAAAAGGACTTGGTAAACTAGTGCTCAATGAGGCTAAACTAAAAGCTGATTTAGAAAACAATTGGGCGGTTGTAGCAGAAGCTATTCAAACCATTTTACGTCGTGAAAATTACCCTAACCCTTACGAGGCTTTAAAAGATTTAACCAGAGGCAATAATAGCATCGATAAAAAATCGATTCACGCATTTATTTCCAAACTTAAAATAAGTGCCGCAGTTAAGGCAGAATTAAAAAAGATAACGCCTCATAATTATACGGGCATACATCCTAAATATTAATTTGACCTTTTAGCACATAAAAAAAGCGGCACCAAAATGGATGCCGCTTTTTTATTTGAATACATTCTATACTATTGCTTTACTGGTGTATTTACAACCGGCGCAGCTTTAGTCCAAGAACTAATATCTAATTTTTTAGCATTTGGATATACTTCATCCAGTGTATTACCATCATACAAGCGACCATTTTTAAGCACGTATTGGATCTTGTTTGTATTTCTGATATTGGTTAAAGGATTGTCATTCATGATTATTAAATCAGCCAATTTGCCTGATTCAATACTTCCTAAATCTTTATCTAATCCAAGTGCTTCGGCACCAAGTATGGTAGCTGTTTTAAGCACATTGAGTGGCTTCATACCACCACTTGCAATGCTCCAAAGCTCCCAATGGTATCCAAGCCCTTGTAATTGTCCATGACTACCCACACCTACTAAACCACCTTGGTCTACAATACTTTTTAAACCTTCGGCATGTTTTTGAAACACATGATCTTCCGGTGTAAACCAACCTCCTAAACTTCCAGCTCTTCTTGCCGCTTTTTGGTTAAGCTCTTCGTAAGGAGTAAAACGATTAAGCTTTGGATCGTGTAAAGGACTTTCTGTGGTGTAATAAAAGTTTTCTGCCCAAGGGCCACCATACGCAACAATTAATGTTGGCGTTAACGTTATTTTACTAGTAGCAAAAGATTTGGTAACGTCTTTATACAAAGGATAAATTGGTAAAGAGTGTTCCATACCAGGGTATCCATCTAACATATGCGTCATGTTTAATTTAAAGTCTAAACCACCTTCTGTGGTTGGCATTAACTTTTGCTCTTTAGACGCCATAATAATCCATTGACGTGTTTGTCTGTTACCCGTTAAGTACATTTTGATGTACTGTGTTTTGTAGTATTTACTATACTGTTCTAAAACTTTTTTAGTTTGATCATAGCTTTGTAAATTATACATCCAGTAACCTACACCAGGCCCAGTGCTATAAATTCTTGGGCCAGGAATTTGACCAGCGTCTACCATGTCACCATAGGTTAACACGTCGGTAGTGGCTGTTTGTGGGTCACGAGTGGTGGTAACACCATACGCAAGGTTGGCAGCATACAACCAAACATTGTTTTTATGTAGTCCCCAAAAAGGCCACATATGCGAATGCGTATCAACAAAACCTGGGGTAATGGTTTTACCCGCACAATCAAAGGTTTTAGTACCTGCAGGCACTTTAATAGATCCTGATTTTCCAACCGATTGTATGCGGTTATTGACTACCAAAATATCACCACGCTCTATTACTTCATCACCACGCATGGTTATGATTCTTGCATTTTTAAATAAAATAGTTCCAGAAGGAATATCTTTTTGGTAGAAAACTTTTACCTGTGATTCCTGTGGCGCATATTTTTCTTTCTTCTTTAGCTCGGCATTATAGATGCTATCCGCTTTTACTTTAACAGTGTCTGCTTTAGCAATTGTAGCTAATGAATCAGCTAATTTTTTTGCAGCTGGGCCAGCTAATTTTAAAGCTGCCGTACTATCAGAGATTCTTTTTGTTTCTGATTTTTTTGCTGTTTTAACAGAGTCTTCTACAAATTTAGCACGCTCTACATCATATACCCAGTGGCCATTTCCTAAACTCCAATGCGCTTTTTTACCGTTTGCTTCCCATGCTGGAAACTCACCACCAATTTCAGTTAATTGACGAGAAGGGAAACTACTATTTTGTGGAGACGCTACAGAAATAGAAGGTGTTTTACCTGCTTCTGGAATTGTAACAACATAAACGTTGTTGTTAACTTGAGCAAGGGCAAGATCACCTTTTGGTGCCATTAAAATAATATCTGCAGAACTTGGCATTTGTTGTGGCTCTTTTTCACCTGCCGATTCTGAAAGCATACAATTATTAACAGGATCTAAATTGGCTCTAGACTTACCCATTACATAATCATGATCAGCCTCTGCAACAGATCCGTAGGTAGTAATACCAGAAACCCTTGCAATTGTTTTGCTATCGGTACCATCCCATCTGATAGATAATAAAGTGCCGCCACCGCCATTTAAAAATACGCGCTCTGTATTGGTGGTAAAATGAATATTACCTCTACCATTTGCATTATCTATTAAATGCTCTGCGCCACCAGTTGGTTCAATCCAATTAATGACTGCTTCAGAACCATTGTATGATGGTGATTCTGCTTCTTTAAATATTCTGTTAGGGGCTTTAAAATAAGCAATACGGTTATTGTAACTCCAAGCTGGCTGTGCATAATAAGCAGCTTCTGTACTAATCTTTTTTACATTCGATCCATCTGCATTAACCGTGTATAAACTACCTCCTTCATTATCACTCCATGTTACAAATGCAAGCGCAGTTCCATTCGGATTCCATGCTGGCATGGCTTCCACAAAATTATGATTGGTTAAACGCTTTGGTGTACCGTTTGGATAGTCCATCACATACAAACGGTTTAAAGATGTAAACGCAAGTTTTGATCCGTCTGGGCTAGGCACAGCGTCTCTAATTTGAGACCCAAGTGCATACGCCGTATCTTTTACTGGATAGTTAAAATACAGTCTTGGGCCTACTTCTAAATTTACGCCCGCTTCAAAAGCAATTTCTGAAGGCGCTTCTGATGCTACAGATAATTTCCAAATTTTACCACCATAACTCGCCAATAAATATTTAGAATCTGGTGTAAAAGTCATGCCAGGTAACACACCAAGTGGCGCAATACTTTCCTGATCATCTCTTTGCACTGGATAGGCTAGCCACTTTTCTTCCCCGTTTAAAAGGTTACGTAATACAAGTCCTGTTTTATCTTGATAGCGAGAACCATAGACCATCCATTTTCCATCTTTGCTTAAAGTTGGTGTAAATGCTGATCCATATCTTGATGTAACAGTATTGTACTCTCCTTTTTCTCTATTATAAACCCCAATTTGATATTGCGGAAGTAATGCATTGTAATTCCAAGCACCATTACGCTGGCTATAATAAATGAGTTTACCATCAGCACTAAAATTAGGGTCAATGGTTTTTAAACTTCCTGGCTGATCATTGATTTGAATGCCACCACCACCATCAACATTGTACATCCAAAGCCTAGGTGTTCTTCTACCTTTAGCAGCAACAATATATTTGCCATCTGGTGTCCAAATCGCATTTACATAATCGTCCACATTTGTTTTGGTTAACTGAAGTGTATCTTGTTTTTCAAAATCTAAAATCCAAATATTATCTGCACCACTTCTATCACTGGTAAAGAGTAGTTTTTTTCCATCGGGGCTAAATCTTGGATGCGCATCAAAAGCAAGTCCTTTAGTAATTTGTTTTGCTTTACCACCTTCCATTGGAATAGTATAAATATCTCCCATCATATCAAACGCAATAGTTTTTCCATCCGGAGAAATATCTAAACTCATAAACGTTCCTTCTTTGGTGTCAAAGCTAATCGTACGTTCTGCTTTTAAAGGAAGGTCTTTAAAGCTCGTATAAACGGTACTATCTTTTGTTTTTTGCGCTTGCGCAAAAACAAATAAAAAGAGGCCGCTACATAAAAGATAGATTTTTTGCATAGGGTGAATTTTAATTATTTGGATGTTAAATATAAGATTTTACTATTTGCCAAAACGTTTTTTAAGCGCTTGAAGCGCGTCGTTAACACTCAGTGACGACAGGTCTTGATCGGGAGCAGGTTTAGCCGCCGCAGGCCTGTTTGACGCTGTTTTAGCAGGTGCATTTTCTGTTTGCTTGATAGACAAAGCTATACGTTTACGAGCGATATCTATTTCCGTCACTTTAACCTGTACTTTTTGACCCAGTTTTAAAAACTCAGAAGGGTCTGTAATGTACTGGTGTGCAATCTCACTTACGTGCACAAGGCCATCTTGCTTAACGCCAATATCTACAAAAGCACCAAAGCGGGTAATATTGGTAACCTGACCAGGCACCACCATACCTACTTGCACGTCTTCTATTTTATAAATATTGGCAAAACTAAACTGCTCAATTTCTTTACGAGGGTCCAGTCCTGGCTTTTTTAATTCATTTAAAATATCCTTGATGGTATGTTCACCAAAGGTTTCAGAAATATATTTTTTAACATCAACGGATCCAATCACCGATGTATTTCCAATTAAATCTGAAATCGCAATATTGGCATCTTTAGCAATGGAAGCAACAATCGGATATGCTTCTGGGTGAACAGCACTAGCATCTAATGGATTCGAAGCCTCTACAATGCGTAAAAATCCAGCACATTGTTCGTAGGCTTTATCCCCTAGCCTTGGTACTTTTTTTAATTGTTCTCTACTTGTAAAACCACCAATTTCTGTTCTGTAATTGATGATATTTTCGGCTACTGGGCCAGTAACGCCACTTACATATTTTAATAAATGCTTACTGGCTGTATTTAAATTAACACCTACTTGGTTTACGCAACTTATTACGGTTTGATCGAGTCTTTCTTTTAATCTAAACTGATTTACATCATGCTGGTACTGACCTACCCCTAGGCTTTTAGGATCAATTTTAACAAGCTCAGCAAGTGGATCCATGAGGCGTCTACCAATACTTACCGAACCTCTAACGGTAACGTCTTTGTCCGGGAATTCTTCTCTTGCAGTTTCCGATGCCGAATACACAGATGCGCCATCTTCATTGACTAAATATATAGGTAAGCCTAGTTGTAATTTTTGAATAAATATTTCTGTTTCTCTACCAGCTGTTCCATCACCAATAGCAAAAGCTTCTACTCCATAACTTTTTACTAAACTTCTAATAATATGTTCGCTCCCGTCGAGTCTATTATTTTCATGAATAAAAATAAGTTCGGTTTGTTGCAGCATGCCTTTTTCATCGAGGCAAACTACTTTACAACCTGTTCTATATCCAGGATCAATGGCAAGTATTTTTTTACTTCCAAGAGGTGCACTTAATAAAAGCTGACGTAAATTTTCAGCAAAAACATTGATCGCTTCTTCGTCTGCCTTTTGCTTTAAGGATGTGCGGTATTCTGTTTCTAAACTTGGTTGAAGTAGTCTTCGGTAAGCGTCTTTAACTGATTTTTTTACGTGTTCTCGCCATGAACTTAAATCTTGTAAATAAATTGACTCTACAAGTGTTAAAGCCTCTTCTTCAATTGGCGCAATACTCATACGCAATACACCTTCTAAAAAACCACGCAGTATCGCCATGGTTCTATGCGATGGTATTTTATGTATGGGTTCGGAAAAATCAAAATAGTCTTTGTATTTAATGCCTTCTGTTTCTTTATCAGATAATACTTTGGTTTGAATGCAGGCCGTTTGTTCAAAAAGCAAACGCATTTTAGCGCGCACCACATCATTTTCGTTAATAAGCTCAGCTATAATATCTCTTGCACCTGAAAGCGCCTCTTCGGTGGTGGTAATTTTTTCATTGAAATACTGTGCAGCCGTTAACTCTACATCTTCATTTCCCTGAGCCAACATAAGTGTTGCCAGTGGCTCTAATCCATTTTCTTTAGCAGTTTGCGCTTTTGTTTTTCGCTTTGGCTTGTACGGTAAATAAATATCTTCTAGTGCAGCAAGTGTTGTAGCGTTGTCTAATTTTTTTTGCAGCTCGTCGGTCATTTTACCTTGTTCTGCAATGGCTTTTTCTATAAAATCTTTACGCTCAGTAAATGTTTTTAAAAATTTAGACGCTTCTTCAATTTGTTGAATTTGAACTTCATCTAAACCACCCGTTTTGTCTTTACGGTAACGAGCAATAAATGGAATGGTAGCTGCTTCACTAAATAAATCTAATACCGCTTGAACCTGAGTTACCTTAATGTTTAATTGAGAGGCAATAATTGGAGCAAAAGAACCCATAAATACACTTGAAATTTAAAATAATTAATGTCTTTTTATCATTTCGGAAATGAGTGTTTTTCCGTTATTCTGAATCACGAGATCCAAAATTTGTGCAGTGGCTTTAGCATCACCCCCAGCCCTATGTCTATTTTCAATTTGAATATCTAGGGTACGGCACAAATGACCCAATCCATACTTTTTGTGACCTGGAAATGCCTTTCTACTAAGTCTAATGGTGCACAACTTGGGCACTTCTAACTGATAACCAGCTACTTGTAAGTGATAATGCACAAAAGAATAGTCAAAATTAACGTTATGTGCCACAAAAACCCTGTTTTCCAATAAATTAAAGATATTGGCCGCCACCTTATCAAATGATGGAGCAGCTGCAACCATTTGATTGCTGATACCAGTCATATTGGCTATAAACGGTGGTATTGGCTGGTGTGGGTTTATGAGCGTTTCATAGACACCCTCTATCTGGTCACCATCATGTAATACAATGGCTATCTCGGTTATCCCATGCTGCGACGGGAATCCCCCTGTGGTTTCTATATCAACTACTGCAAACTTCAAAACACTGATTTAAGGGCCCAAATTCGCTTTTTTACAAGTCCGATACAAATAAAAAAAAACACCCCCATTTTTTGTACTTTCGCAACAAAGTTTTGAGCATGGAATTGAGTAAGAATTATGTCCCAAATGAAACGGAAGCTAGATGGTACCAACATTGGCTATCAAAGGGTTATTTTAAAAGCACCCCAGATGAGCGTGAGGCCTACACAATTGTAATGCCCCCACCCAATGTTACCGGCGTTTTACACATGGGCCATTGCTTAAACAATACCATTCAGGATATTTTAATTAGACGTGCCCGTATGCAAGGCAAAAATGCTTGCTGGGTACCCGGAACAGACCATGCTTCTATTGC
>JAGNTI010000051.1 GCA_017987615.1 Sediminibacterium sp.
ATGGTTCCTTTATATGGTTTTGATGGCATTCCATTTAATGTATTAATTGACCCTTCTGGTAAAATTATTGCGAGCAGTTTAAGAGGTGAAGATTTAGAAAAAACATTAGCAGCGGTTTTGAAATAAATGCTACAATTGATGATAAAAAAAATGGCGCTCGAAATCGAGCGCCATTTTTTTTATTGAATAACTCAATGAATTACCATCCTGGATTTTGAACTAGGTTGGTGTTGATATTGATTTCATATGTAGGAATACCCCATACAAACTGTGGGTTACTAGCCGCTACATTAATTTGATGGTAGCTAGTAGCAGGTGTTGTATTGATAGCGCCTAAATTTTGAGGTGTACCTCTAGTAAAGCCTAACTTCCAACGCTTCAAGTCAAATAAACGGAAACCTTCAAACGCTAATTCTCTGGTTCTTTCGTTTCTGATTTCAGTCATTAAAGCAGCACCGGTTAAACCAGATAATGCGGTTAACCCTCTAGCAGTACGAAGTTTATTTAAAGTCGATAAAGCAAGCGCTTCACTAGCACCACCTGCGTTAGCAGCGGCTTCTGCGTAAATTAAGAACTGCTCTGCAGAACGGAACACTTTTGGTGCATGTTGGTAGTTTGTATAGGTGCTTGTAAAGAGTGCTGGATTACCAGGAAATTTATTAACACACCACAAATTTGGATAGTTTACACCTTGAACAATAGCAGGAAGTTGTTTCAAGTAAACACTTTTTCTGAAATCCGCAGCATCGTATAAATTAACGAAATCTACAGTTGGGATAAAATCAGGTGTAAACTTACCTGTTGCACCATTAAAACCTAAATAAATAGAGTTGGTATTAGCCTGCTCTGTTTGTTTAACTACTGCAGAATTGAAAATAACTTCTGTAGCCAAGTCATTGGTCCACATGTTATTTAAATTGGTGAGCGTGCTAACTAATGGATACTTATTAGCAGTAATAATCGTGTTAGCTGCAGCCATTGCACCTGTCCAATCTTGCATGTGTAAACGAACACGTGCTTCAAGAGCAGTAGCAACATCAATATTAAATCTGGTAGCACCTGGAGCTCCAGCAGAGCTAGCTAAATTTAATTTAGCAGTAGCGATATCAGATAAAATTTGATCATACACTTTTTGTACGGTTGCTCTAGCAGGTCTTGCATTGATATTAAATTCTAATACCAATGGCACACCTAAATCGGTAGCAGCAGTTGCTTTATCATACGCTTTAGCAAAACGTAAAACTAATTCTGAATAGTAATACGCACGCGCTAAGTATGCATCTCCCTTGTATTTGTTTAAGGTTGTTGCTTCAGCAGCAGTAGCCGTTTTGATTGTTTCAAAACCAGCAATACAGGTATTGATGTTTCTTAAAGCAAAGTAGTAACCAGACCAAGAGCCACTTAAAGCACCATCATCTGCTAGATAGCTAGTTCCCCATCTGTGCGGGTTACCATTTCTGTTACCAAAATCTAGGGTAGCGTTTAATTGGTCTGCTTGCACATCTTGAGAGATGTTGTAAGAACCATACACTCTACCACGAAAATCTGCGTACAAACCTGTGTTCCATGTTGCAGCATCTTTTACCGTTTTAAATGATTGAGACAACTCAATACTATTGTACGGATATAGGTCAAGCTTTTTTTCGCAAGATCCCAATGAAAGGATTGCTGCAAAAGCGACCATGTTTTTTATAAGTAATTTTTTCATTTTCATTTTCATTTAACTGGTTATGTAAAGCTTAGAACTGAAGATTTAAACCAACAGCAACTTGACTTGTGTTAGGGTTAGCACCTAAAGATACGTTGGTATCAACCTCAGGATCAGGACCAGAATAATTAGTAAGAGTCCAAATGTTACGGAAAGTAACATAGAACTTAGCAGCAGATAAAACTTTTTGCTTGTTCAATAAAGTTTTTGAAAAATCGTAAGCAAAAGTTAATGCCTTCAAACGCATAAATGAAGCGTCTTCAATTAACCTTGTATCAAACTGCGTAAACTGAACACCATATCTAGGGAAACGAGCCTGATCACCTGGTTTTTGCCAGTAGTTAAGCACTGTATTAGATTGGTTATAACCAGTAAATTGGTTTGGATTTTCAAAGAAATAACGGTCGTTATTGATCATGTATTTGCCTTTAGAAAAAGAGAAATCTGCACTTACAGAAAACTCTCTTACACCAGCGCTAAATCCAAAACCACCATTAAACGGCGCATATCTTTTAATGCCTGTGTTTTGTTGTAAACCAGCACTGTTAAATGCATTTGTAGTTGCATCTTTTGTTGTTTCAACAATTTTATTAGGATCTGTATTTGGTCTGTACCAAGTAGCGTCTCCATTAGCAGGGTTTACACCCGCCCAAATAGGATAGAAATAAGATACTGGTTGACCTACAGCCCAACAAACACCTGTGTTAGGAATGATCCAGTATTGTTTGCCTTGGAATAATTCTGTAATTTTTTGTTCTACATAACCAACGTTTACATACACATTCAAGAATGAAGTTCTCTTTTTGATGAAATCATAATTGATGTTTGCGTTGAAACCTGAGTTCTTTAAGCTACCTACGTTAGAAGTAACAGAAGAGAAACCAGAAGTGTATGGGAACGGAACGCTAATTAACATGCTAGAAGTTACACGATCAAAATATTCGATATCTAAATTAAGCTTGTTAAATAAAGTTGCTTGTGTTCCAATGTTAATTTGTCTTTGTGTTTCCCAAGATAATTCTGGGTTACCCGCAGAGCTCACACCCCATCCTGGAGCAGAGTTGTATAGGTTGGTTCCAACAGTAGCTAAAGATTGGTAGTTACCAATTGATGAGTTACCACTTGTACCAATGCTTCCTTTTACTACTAAGCTGTTAATCCAATTAACATTTTGTAAGAATTTTTCGTTTTTAGCTTTCCACATTAAACCTGCAGAATAAAAAGTAGCGCCTCTTAAAGCTCTACCAAAACGAGATGATTGGTCATTACGAATAGATAAGTCGATAAAATATTTAGAATCTAAATTATAGTTTAAACGACCAAAATAAGACGCAAACGCATACTCATCCATTGATGAACCAGCTTGGAAACCAGTAGGACCAGCAGACACCAACATCAAACGGTCGTCTGTTTGACCTGTAGAAGATCCACTGAAACCATTTGAATTGTTTGAGATAAATTCTTGACCTGCAAGTAAAGTAAAGCTGTTACGCTCTTTAAATTTAAATGCATACTCTGCAGTATTGGTAATTGTTTTGGTAGTACCTCTAGAAAATGATTCAGAAGCTGCACCATTGTTTAGAGAACCTAAATAAGAAGGTAATGTTTTACTAGAACCTCTGTAATCGTAAAACTCCATACCTGCTTGAGACTTAAGCGTAAAGCCAGCAAATGGATTTAACTGAATAAAACCACTAGGGTTAAATTGCACGTTAGAGCCCTTACTTAGTAATTTATCCGCTAAATAATTAGGGTTGTAAAAGTTACCACCCGGAATGATATCTGGATATTTTACACCATTTGCATCATATGCAGAGTAGAAAGGTTGACGAAGTAAAGATAAACCTCTGTTCAATTGGTTTGATCCGTAAGGGTTTGTTTGTCTTTCATCATAACCACCAGATAAGTTAACACCTAATTTAAACCAGTTGTTAACGGTAGTATTTAAGTTAGCACGCATCGTGTAACGCTCAAAATCTGAACGGTACGTTAGACCTTCTTGCTTAAATGCAGAACCTGAAATGTAATAGGTTGTTTTTCCACCACCACCAGAGATGTTTAAATCAATTTGTTGGGTAGGAATGTTTTCTTTGTAATACTGTTGGTACCATTTGGTATCTGCATTGTATGTTGCTAACAATGAAGAAACTTGAGCTGGAGTTCTAAAGCCAGTAGCAACCCAGAAATCTGTAAGTTGCTTTGTGCTCATGAAATTGTTAAATAGATCAAGCGTAGGCTTTACTAAATTAGAAACACCATACTGTGTTTGAACTGTAATTTTAGAACTGTTTACTTTACCTTTTTTAGACGTAATATAAATTACACCATTAGCAGCTCTTGAACCATAAATTGAGGTAGAAGATGCGTCTTTTAATACAGTAACTGATTCAAAATCTTCAGGGTTTAAACTAACAATTGTACCCGCATCGATAGGAATACCATCCATTACATATAATGGAGTTGAGCTTGCACCCAAAGATCCCACACCGTTTAAACGAACACTTGGTGTAGCAGAAGGCTCACCAGAGCTGTTATATACTTGCAAACCTGGTACTTTACCTTGTAAGGCATCAAACATGTTAGCAGTAGGCTTGTTTTGTAATTTTTCTGCGTTAACAGTTACAACAGAACCTGTAACATCTGATTTCTTTTTTGCAGCACCATAACCAACTACAACTACTTCATCTAAAGCATCTGCAGCAGAAGCTGTTAGTGAAGCATTTGCTGTATTGTTGGCAGCAATTGTAATGTCTTTTTGAACAAAGTTTAACGAAGAAACCGTTAACACTTTAACTGTGTTAGGCACCGTTAATTTAAAGGTACCATCAGCAGCTGTGGTTGTACCACCTTTTGATGATTTAGCAACTACGCTTGCACCAGCAATTGCAGCGCCTTTCTCATCAGTAACCTTACCGGTAACCGTGCGGTTTTGTGCGAACGACTGCGTAAAAGCAAGTGTTGCACACAAAATCATGACAACTAATTTTCTCATATTTTGGTTTTTAATGTAAAAATGCAGACGCTAATTTAATAAAATATTAACTTAAAGACCCGTTTTTCATGCGTTAAATACTAGAATTTCTACGATTACACGCCATTTTAGCCAAAATAATGACCTTACACTATTATAATCTATTGATTATCAACTATATAAAATAATGCTGAATGATATATAGAATGTTCGTCATATGATACAGTCTGATTGAGCATTCTACAACAAAATCTGCTAAAAGACAATCGACACTAGCTTTTACGCTTCTGAAAATGCAAAATGAGCACCGGTAAAAGGATCAAATTGGTTAATGTACCCACAATAAGGGTTAAAGATGTAAGCCAGCCCAGTGCTTTGGTACCTCCAAAATCACTGATACAAAAGATAATAAACCCTGCAATCAGCACCAGTGAGGTATAAATAATACTAATCCCCGTGTGCTTGATGGTTTGAATCAGTGTAGGGCCCACCTGGTTATTATAATGTGGTAATTCTTGTTTGTAATTGATTAAAAATCTAATGGTTACATCAATTGCGATACCCAAGGCAATGCTAAATATTAATACCGTAGAAGGCTTTAAGGCAATGCCAGCCCAACCCATTACCCCTGCTGTAATCACAAGTGGAATAACGTTTGGAATTAAAGAACAAAGCAGTATTCGAATAGACCTAAATAAATAAAGCATACAAAGTGCAATAAGTAAAAATGCCCAAACAATACTTTCTTCAAGACCTTTAATAATAAAACTAGAGCCTTCTAAAAATGTAATGGTACTGCCGGTAAATGTTACTTTATAATGCGCCGTGTCAAAAATTTCTGCGGCTTTTGTTTCAAAATCTTTGATTAAAACCGGAAGTTTTGCACTTCCAATATCTTTCATATTTACACTAATGCGCGCCACCTGCTTTGTGCTATCCATAAAACTATTTAGCAGTTTAGCAACACCTTCTTTTTTAACCTGAACCCCCGAATCTTGTGGCGCTGGTGACTTTAAGTAAGGTCCCATAAAGGCGAGGTCTCCTTCGTAAGGAATATCATAACTTAAGGTATCACCATCGTAGTACGCCTGCTTTGCAAATTTTAACCCTTCTACAAACGATAGTGGTCTTGCTGTTTCGGGGTGCGCTGCTATGTACACAGACAACTCTTCAATTTTTGAAATAGGACCGGTGGTGCGGAGTAAACCATTTTTCTTTTTGGTATCCACCATAATTTCAAGTGGCATAACACCGCCAAAATTCTTTTCAAACCATTTAAGGTCGGTGTAAATTTTATCTTGCTTAGGAAGGTCATCCACAATAAATCCTTCCGACTTTAACTTGCTCATTCCAATGAGTGCAAACACGGTAATAACAATAGTTACACCATATACCCAGCGCGCATGATGAAAAGTCCAACGTTCTATTTTAACCAATAATTTTTCTAAAATTTTATTGTCGAGATAACGTGTATGTTTTGGTTTAGGCGCTGGTAAATAACTAAGCACCGCGGGAATAAACACCAGCGAGATAAAAAACAACACCATAATGTTGATTCCGGCAACAAGTCCAAACTCTTTTAAGAGCGCACTTTTTGTTAAAGCAAATACAGCAAATCCAATAGCCGCAGCAATATTGCAAAACAGAGTTACAATACCCATTCGGCCCACCATGGTAATGATTGCTTTGCTTTTATCTTTTAATTCTAAAAACGCAGTATGGTATTTATTAAAAAAGTAAATACAGTTAGGAATACCTATTACCACAACAAGTGGTGGAATCAGCGCTGTTAAGAGTGTTATTTTATACCCAAGTAAAACAACGGTTCCGAGGCTCCAAATAACACCAATGGCAACAACTACCATACTCATAAGCATGGCGCTAATTGATCTGAAAAATAATAGCAGCGTTAAAGCAGATAAAACAAAAGAGGCAATTAAAAAGATATTCATTTCCTTTTTAATTCTATCAGCAACAATCGTTCTAATGTATGGAAGCCCACTTAAGCGAACTGTTGAGTTTGTTTCTTTTTCAAATGTTTGAATCGCTTTATTGATTTCTTGAATAAGCGCGGATCTGTTTTTTGAATTGATAATCGCCCCATCTAATGAAACGCCCATTAAATATGCGTTTGAATTAGGGCTGTAGAGTAAAGTTTTATAAAAAGGTAGCGACTTAAATACAAGTGCAGCGCTATCCAAAACCACTTGACTCGTATAAGGCGGTGTAAATATTTTTACAGATTTAAACTGCGCAGCAGCCGTATCATTAATTAGATTTACAACATCCGGTATATTTAAAATAGCTGTTACACCTTGTATACTTTTAATTGTTTTTTGTAGTTGAGCAACTGCATTAAAATAAGATTTCTCATAAAAATGATCCGATTCAAAACCCACAACCATGGTATTGCCATCTGTGCCAAAACGTTTTAAAAATGCTTGATAATCTTGGTATTTAGGATTGTCGGTTGGAATCGCTCTTGTAAACTCGTAACTAAGCGACACTTTTGAAGCGTGATACCCCATAAAACAGGTACTGCCTAATAAAGCAAGGAGTAAAAAAACGCGACGTTTTATGATCCATTGTCCTAAAGTATACCACATAGTAGAGGGGTTTGATTTTGCGGAGCAAAAGTCGGTTAAAAAACTCAGTTTTTATATCTAGAGCACAAAGAAATACGCAGTAGCCTGACAAAGGGCACCCACTAATAATCCCATATACACTTCTTTTTGGGAGTGGTCTGAAATATACAACCTGCTAGTTGCTACGATGCCTGTAAGCAATAATACGCCTGCAATAACTATGCCCATGGGTTGGTGGTAATGAAATGCAAATAAAACGACGGCCATACTCGCACCACCCATGCCTATGCCATGCAAACTGATTTTATAAAAATTGTTTGCGATAAGTCCGACAGAAGTGGCCATAAAAATACCCGTGTAAAAAAACTGTAAAACAACGGGCTGATCAGCAAAGTTCCTGCTCAAGTAATGCATCCACCAATAAAAAAACATCGTAATGATATACGGTATGATCCGTTCTTTTTGGGTGCGTAAATAAATACTTTCTGAAAACTTAAGGCGCCACAATAAAAAAACTGCAAACGCAGGAAAAAAAGCAGTCATCCAAAACACACTAAACAAGCGGAGCTTTAACTGCCATGGTGTAATACCTGCAAACTCATACGGAAAGAGCGTCATGAGTAACAAAAAAATGTACGTAGGTATAAACAGCGGATGTAACACATAGGACACAACTTGCGCCAAAAAGCGAAGGACAGGATGCGTTGTTGAAGGCGTAGTTGTTGTCATGCTATTATAATTCTTTTCTTAAACGTGCAACAGGAATATGCAATTGCTCTCTGTATTTTGCAACGGTTCTTCTTGCAATATTATATCCTTTTTGCTGAAGCATATCCGTTAAAATTTCATCGCTCAATGGGAGTTGTTTTTCTTCCGACTCTATCAGCTCACTTAATATTTTTTTCACTTCCCGGGTACTTACTTCTTCGCCACTATCAGTACTTAATGATTCACTAAAGAAAAATTTAAGTCTAAAAGTGCCATACTCAGTTTGCACAAACTTACTATTGGCAACCCTACTCACGGTAGAAATATCAAGCCCAGTTTGAAGTGCTATATCTTTTAAAATCATGGGCTTCAATACTGTTTCATCACCCGATAAAAAGAAAGCTTGCTGATGCACTAGTATGGCTTTCATGGTATTGGTAAGCGTTGCCTGACGCTGTTCAATCATATCAATAAACCACTTCGCTGCATCAATTTTTTGCTTGATAAATAGTACCGCTTCTTTTTGGCGAGGATCTTTTTTACTGCATTTCTCATACTCCTTTAACATATCTCTGTAACCCTCACTAACACGGAGTTCTGGCGCATTTTTACCATTTAACGTTAGCTCTAATTGACCACCATTGTTAAGTACAAAAAAATCAGGAATAATATACGTTTGTGCCTTATCAATATTTGTAAAATTGCCCCCTGGCTTAGGATTTAACTTTATGATTTGACCCACCACTTCTTTAATTTCTGCGTCACTTAAAT